>CAZLMD010000014.1:22836-25426 GCA_964560535.1 uncultured Atribacterota bacterium | reverse complement strand
ATATATAGTAAAACAAGGATTTCCAAGTTGGAATTATGCGCTGGGGCATGAAATTGGCAGATATGCTCATGATGGAGGATTGTTGCTTGCTCCAAAATGGGATCGTTACGAAAAGAGCATGCTTGAAAGAAGCATTGAAGAGAATATGGTTTTTACTTTGGAACCCGGAATAAAAACTCCATTTGGCTTTGTAGGGCAGGAAGAAGTTGCCTATGTTGGCAAAGAGGGGGGAGTGCTGATCAGTGAACAACAGGATGGGGTATTTTTATGCTAATAAAAATGGAGGGCTACTATGAATTATAAAAAAAGAATTGAAAAATTTCAAAAAGAATTAAAAGAGAAAAGTATTGAAGCAATTTTAATAAGCAACATTGTTAATTGTTGCTATCTTTCAGGATTTAGTGGGTCAAATGCTTATATTTTGATTACACCTGAAAAAGCAATGTTGCTGACAGATTTTAGATATATAGAATCTGCCGTAAAAGAAGCCCCCTTCTTTGATATTATAGACTACGGCCTGTCTCTTGAACTGAAGGTTCTGGATTTATTGAGAGGATTAAAAGTAAAAAGGCTAAATTTTGAAGAAGAGCATATCAGTGTTGCCCAGCATAATAGGTGGTTAGCTGCCTTATCAGGCATAAGCTTAATACCATGTAAAAAGATTGTCGAAAATTTAAGAAAGATAAAAGATAAAGAAGAAATAGAAGCTATAAAATTTGCAGCTAAGGTTAGTGATGAAGCGTTAGAATATATTGTTGAACATATAGAGCCAGGAAAGACCGAAAATGAAATAGCCCTGGAACTCACCTGTTTTGTTAAAAAGAGAGGAGTTGAAATGTACCCAAAATTTATTGTTGCATCAGGGTTTCGTTCAGCATTACCGCATGGTTACTACAGCGACAAGGTTATAGAGAGTGGAGACCTGTTAATGATAGATTTTGGGGCACATTACAATGGTTATTTTTCAGATATTACCAGAACATTTGTTGTTGGCAAAGCGAGCAAAGAACAGTTGGAAATATATGATATAGTTTATCAGGCACAAAAAAGGGCTCTTAATACAACAAAAGCAGGGGTATCTCTTAAAGATAGTTTTAGATCTGCAGCATCGATTATTGAAGAAAAAGGCTATATTCTGGGACATGGTTTGGGACATGGAGTTGGATTGGATGTCCATGAATTGCCCTTTATAAATGAGAAGGAGGGCAATGAGGGGGTAATAGAAAATAGTATGGTGTTTACCATCGAACCCGGAGTATATATCCCTGGCTGGGGTGGAGTTAGAATTGAAGATACAGTAGTTGTTAAAGGAGATAGCTGTTACCCTCTAACACATTTCAGGAAAGAAATTATAGAAATAGAATAAATAAACAACCAGTAAGATGGATGAAAAATAAAGTATATTTATCCATCGATCACAGCAATAAAAAGCAAACAGTCTTTTTCCAGAAAATAAAGTTCCTGATATTTTGTATGCCTGACAGAGCTAAGATACAAAGAGAACAGAGGGGGGTGATACTTCTATTTGAATAAATCGCATTAGACAAGTGTTTGATATTTAAAAAATATTTATTAAAAGGCTATATCAAAATACATCAGTCTAATTAATTCATAACTTAAATTGTTGCAATAATTTAAGGTAATTTAAAAAAGTAAATATAAGGAGAGTAAGTATGAGAAAATTATTAACATTGTTATTGATCGTTGCATTGATTGGTACCGTAACTTCTTTTGGCACCGCAGCAGAAAAGAAAGTATTTCATTTTGCCTTACCCGGGGAACCGCCAAACATGGATCCACACCATTGGTTTAACCCCTTTACCCTGGATATTACTTTTGCAACACTTGAAGGCCTTACACGCTTGAGAGAGGGCTCAGTTTATCCAGGCATGGCAGAAAAATGGGATATTTCTGAAGATGGATTAACATATACTTTTTATTTAAGAGATGCTCAGTGGAGTGACGGAAAGCCAGTCACAGCTTACGATTTTGAATACAGCTTCTTAAGACTTTTCAATCCCGAGACTCATTCAGATTATGGATATTTTGGTGCTTATGTTCAGGGGGGTGATGATTTCTGGAGAGGAAATACAACAGACCCTGCTACAGTAGGCATTAAAGCTCTTGATGAAAAAACACTGGAAACTAAGCTGGTTACCCCATTAAAATTCTGGTTAAATTTATTAGGATGGTCTGGTTTTCATCCAGTGAGACAGGATTATGTTGAAAAATATGGTGACAGCTATGGTGCAGATGTCGAAAAGCAGGTATATAATGGACCATACCAATTAAAAGAATGGAAACATGAGGAAAGTCTGCTTTTGGCAAAAAATGAGGATTATTGGGATAAAGATAATATCAATCTCGATGAAGTTGAGATTTTAATTGTTCCCGATCCAACTACAAGAGTTAATATGTATGAAGCTGGACAACTCGACTATGTTCAGTTAACCAAAAATGATATACCCAAATATGAAGCAGAAGGAACTCTTATTAGCAAACCTTTACCAAGTCCTTATTGGTTCCATTTCAATCCAAATGCCGAGAAAAATAGCGAGTTTTTAAGTAATGTCAATTTCAGAAAAGCAAT
>CAZLMD010000014.1:20756-22736 GCA_964560535.1 uncultured Atribacterota bacterium | reverse complement strand
TGGGATGATATGATCAATAATCGTTTCCAAATTGTTTATGCTGGTTGGGGAATGGACTTTGATGACCCAATAAACCTATTAGATACCTGGGTAGATGGTGGAGGAACAAATACTATGGGATGGCATGATCAAGGATTTGAAGATGCAATTGTATTTATCACCACAACAACTGATATGAAGGCAAGAGCTGCAATGATAGACAAGGCTGAAAGAATTCTAATGGATAGCGCTATTTTTGTTCCCACATATATTAGAGGTATTGTCTATACACATAGAGATTATGTAAAAGGATTTAGTAGAGACCCGATTGGTATGGATAACAACTATGTTTACGTAGATATTCAAAAATAGTAATAATAAGTTAAAGAATTTTAAAATCTTTAATTTTTAAACTGATTTTGTTATAAGTATCAATTTAGATAGCAATCAATTTCTATCTAAATTGATACTTATCTAATAAGGTAATTAAATTTATAAATATTTATATTTTATTTGTTATCATATTTTATTCATTATCGTTTTTTAAAAATATTAAGTTGAAAGGCGAGGCACGTTATAAGTGAATACTAAGATTAAAGAAATGAAATTACTACAACCCATTAAAATAAAAAACATGGTGGTAAGAAATAGAGTGGTGATGCCAGGAATGGGAACCCTTTTTGGGAATCCTGATAATACAGTTTCAGATAGACTGAAAGGATATATAGAAGCAAGAGCAAAGGGTGGCGTTGGCTTAATAATTATTGAGTACACTGCTATCACACCCGGGGGTAGAGCAGCTGTAATGGAGCTGGGGATTTGGGATGACCGTTTTATTAAAGGCTTGAAAGAGCTAGTTGAGATTGCCCATAGTTATGGTGCAAAAATAGGTATACAGCTACATCATGCCGGTAGAGGAACAACATCTTCAAAATGTGGCAGACGGCCTGTAGCTCCTTCTGCCATAATGGGATCTTCCGGTGAGCTTGCTGAAGAATTATCAATAGAAGAAATTCAGGATATTGTTAAAAAGTATGGTGAAGCCGCCGCTAGGGCTAAAGAGGCTGGTTTTGATTGTGTTGAAATACATGGAGCACATGGCTACCTAATCTCACAATTCCTGTCTCCTGCATCTAATCACAGAACAGATAAATACGGAGGGAGCTTAGAAGGTAGATTAAGGTTCCCTGTTGAAGTCATAAAATCTGTTAGGAAAGTTGTAGGTGTGGACTACCCGATTTTCTTTAGAATAAATGCCGAAGATATGGTTGAAGGCGGGAGAACGGTCAAAGATGCTATTAAAGAGGCGCCTGTTCTGGTACAGGCTGGAGTAGATGTTTTAAATGTTTCTATAGGTATGTTAGAAAGTTCAAATTGGATTATTACTCCAGGGAAACCTCAGTTCGGTTTCAATGCCGATAATACAGAAGCTATTAAAAAAGTTGTAGATGTGCCGGTAATCGCGGTGGGTAAAATTCATAGTCCGGAAATTGCAGAAGAGATATTGGTTGAAAATAAAGCCGATATGGTCGCATTAGGAAGAGCATTGATAGCAGATCCGGAGTTTGTTAACAAAGTAAGAGATAACAATTGGAATGATATTCGTCGCTGTATCCACTGTTTGAACGGGTGTTACAGTGAACCCGTTACCTGTACCCAGAACCCTGACCTTGGCCATGAATGGGAATACCAGTATCTTCCTACTGGATTAGCCAAAAATGTTGTCGTTGTCGGAGGCGGGCCAGGAGGACTGGAAGCAGCCCTGGTATTGGCAAAAAGATGTCATCAGGTGACCGTATATGATAAGAATTCTTCACTGGGCGGCCAGGTTAAATGTGCTGAAAAACCTCCTTATAAATGCGATTTTGAAAATATAGTAGAATATCGAAAAAGACAGCTGGAAGCAAGGGGTGTGAATATTGTTCTTGGGAAAGAGGTAACCCTGGAAGATATTAAAAGAATGAATGCTGATACTGTAATTATTGCTACAGGCTCTATTCC
>CAZLMD010000014.1:18730-20656 GCA_964560535.1 uncultured Atribacterota bacterium | reverse complement strand
ATAATTAAAAAAGATAAGGAAGGATGTTTAAAGACAGAAAATATGAACACAGGTGTATATAAGAAATTATTTGAAAATATTAAAATTAAAGATGTCGAGATTAAAAATCGAATAGTAATGGCACCTATGGCTACCAGATTTGCAACTTTTAATGGGGAAGTAACCACACGATTGATTAGATATTATGTAGAAAGAGCAAAAGGAGGAGCCGGTTTAATTAATATTGAGGCAACTGCAATAAGTAGAGAAGGAATTGGTTGGAACAACAATTTAGCAGTTTATGATGACCATTATATTGCAGGATTAAAGAAACTGACTGATGCAATACATGCTAATGGGGCAAAGGTTTCGTTGGAAATATTTCATACTGGCAGTAAGGCTCCACGTGATATTATAGGACAACTTCCAATTGCTCCTTCAGCAATTTATCAAAATGGTGAAGTTACCCCTAGAGAATTAACTATTCCTGAAATTAAAGAGTTAGTACAAAAATATGGAGATGCTGCACAGAGAGCTAAAGAAGCCGGATTTGATATAGTCAATATTCACATGGCACATGGCTATCTTATCAATCAATTTTTGTCACCCATGACCAATAAGAGAGCTGATGATTATGGCGGTAATACTAAAAATAGAGCCAGGTTTGGAATAGAAATTATTAAAGAAGTCAGAAAAAGAGTAGGCGATGATTTCCCAATTTTCTGTAGATTGACTGCAGAAGAGGGTGTGGGAGAGGTTGGCATAGACCTGAATGAAAGCATGAGAATTGTACCCCTGTTAGAAGAAGCCGGTGCAGACGTAATTGATATAAGTGCAGGGTCTTCTGGAAAACCCTTTTTAACTGAAGGCACTTATAGTCTTGAGCAAGGATTTAATACTTATCTGGCTGAAGGAATCAAAAAAGTAATAAATATTCCGATTACTATTGTAGGAAAAATTAGAAAAGCTGAAATGGCTGAAAAAATATTAGCAGAAGGTATTGCAGATTTTATTGTATTAGGCAGATCTTTTATAGCTGATCCATACTGGCCTAACAAGGTTTTTGAAGGCCGGGAGAAAGAGGTCCGCCCATGCATTAGCTGTGTACAGGGCTGTACCGGACGTCTGGGTAAAGATCTGGATATTTCCTGTACAGTTAACCCCGATATAGGCAGAGAAGGTATGTTTGATACATCTTGCAAAACTAGTGCCAGAAACATCTTGGTTATCGGAGGCGGTGTTGGTGGCATGAATGTGGCTAACGAGCTGGCAAAAAAAGGTCATAAAGTAGTATTGGCAGAAAAGAAAGACTATCTGGGTGGTCAGGCAAATATGGCAATAGTACCTCAACACAAGACATCAGATCTTAAACCGTTAATAGATTATCTAAAGCTCCAGCTAAAGCTAAATAATGTTGAAATACATACCGGTGTTGAAGTTACCAGAGAGAGTATACAAGAGTATAAACCAGACCTGATAGTCCAGGCAACTGGTGCTCAGCCCAGGTGTTTAGATATGATTGAAATAAAGGATGCAAGTGTTTTAACTGCCTGGGATGTATTGGAAAAAAAGGACTGTCCCGGGAAAAACATTGCCATCATTGGAGCTGGAGAAGTTGGGCTGGAAACAGCAGAGTATCTGGTCAGCGTTTTAGGTAAAAATGTTTTTGTTTTTGAAATTTTACCTGAATACGGAAGAGATATGAATTATTATGAAAAATTATTTTTGCTAAAAAGACTTGAAAATACCAATGTAGAAATATTTACTCAATCAAATGTTAAAAAGGTGGAAAACGGAAAAATCTATTTTCAAAGAGGCGGTTTGGATGAAATAGTTGAGCCTATTGATACCGTTGTCTTTGCTTCAGGTTCTGTATGTTGCCTGAAGGATGATTTTAAAGATATTGGAATACCCGTTTACCATGTGGGAGATTGTATTAAACCCGGA
>CAZLMD010000014.1:3147-18630 GCA_964560535.1 uncultured Atribacterota bacterium | reverse complement strand
ACCTTTATTAATATTGCTAATCCGGCAATCCCGGAAATAATAGGGTTGAATGGTTTTGATTTTATTGTCTTAGATTTCGAGCACACATCTTTTAATTACTCTATTGCTGAAGATCTAATCAGAGCAGCAAATCTTACCAATTGTTCTACTATTATAAGAACAGCAGACAAAAATCCAAGCAATATATCAAGGGCACTGGATATAGGAGCAAATGCTATTCAAATTCCCCAGATCAGCTCAAGAGAAGAGGCAGAAATAGTTATAAAGAATAGTAAGTTTTACCCTATTGGAGAAAGAGGCGCCTCTCATTATGTTAGAGCAGCCCGATATTCAAGTATTGATAAAACCAAATACTATAGTTCAGAGAATGATAACAATCTTACGATCATTCAAATTGAAGGGGCTAATGCAATTAAAGAGTTAGATGAAATCTTAAAGATAAAGGAAATAGATGTTATTTTTATCGGACCTGTAGACCTCTCTATGTCACTGGGTATACCCGGTCAAATAAATCACCCCTTAGTAGAGGAAAAAGTACTGGAGATTATTTATAAGACCAGAGAGGCGGGTAAATGGGTAGGAACATATGTAGAAGATCTGCCTACCTTTGAAAAAAGGGCAAAACAAGGAGTCAAGGTATTGACATATTTAGTAGATGTTGGGCTATTCTTTAAGGTCTGTAAAGAATCTATAAATTCATTAAAGTCTATAATAGCAAGCTTAGATAATTAATGGTAAACATTTATATTCTTAATAAACGAATGGGCTAATCCCAGATTTATTGCGATATTTCATGTAAAAATGAGCAGGTATATTTTGATAATAAAAATTTTATAACTGCCAATATTTACATTAATTCCTGAAATATCTGAATAGCAAAATATTTGACAAAATCGGCAAAATGATGTATCTTAAAATTACTTCAGAAATTCTATTATATAAATTGGTATAATTCCAAAAAAAGATGATAATTTAAAAAAGTTTATAGGTAATTATATACGGTAATGCTACTGCTTCCTATCAATCAAAAATACCCTATTTTCCCTATATAATTAAGTTAAACATTATATAATTATTACTTATTGCGATTTTATGGTAATAAGTAATAATTCAAAAATATGTCAATATATTACTTTGCTTTGCCTAAATATTTAATTGTTTAAAAAGGAGAAAGATATTATGAAAAAACTAAGATTAGGGGCAGGCTCTGCGTATTGGGGTGATATGCTGGAACCCGCAATAGAGATAGCAAAAAAGGGAAATGTAAAATACATTGGTTTTGACCATCTTGCGGAATTGACTATGTCCATTTTACAGAGACAAAAAAATAAAGCCCCATCAGAAGGATATATTAGAGATATTATTCCCTGGATGGAAGCTCTGATTCCTATTTGTCAGCCAAAAGGCATCAAACTAATTACAAATGCTGGTGGTGTTAATCCGGTTAGTGCAGCAGAACAGGTGGCTAAACTGGCATCTTCTTTGGGGTTCAAAGGATTAAAGATTGGCATAGTTGAAGGGGATGATATCTACCCCAAATTAGATGAGATGATTGCAAAAGGAATCGATTTAACAAACATGGATACTGGTGAAAAAGATATTTCTAAGATAAGAGATAGGATTATTGCTGCAAATGTATACATAGGTGCTGATTCTATCATTGATGCACTTAAGGAAGGTGCAGATATTGTTATTACTGGAAGATGTTCTGATACCGCGGTGTACATCGGACCAATAATGCATGAATTTGGTTGGACTTATGAAAAAGATTGGAGCAAGATTGCTGCTGCTGTAATTGCCAGCCATACTATTGAGTGTGCTGAATGTGCAACAAGAGGGTACAACGAATGGGAAAAGATATGCAATCTATCTAATATTGGATTTCCAATACTTGAAATTGATGAAAATGGAGATTCTATTATAGAGAAAGTTCCTGGTTCAGGCGGTGTTGTAAATGAGTGGTCTATAAAAGAGCAATTGATGTATGAAGTCCATGATCCAAAAAATTATATAATGCCTGATGGTATTGGAGATTTTACCAGTATAAAATTAGAAGATTTAGGAAATGATAGAGTTAAACTATCAAATATGACTGGAAAACCGAGACCTGAAACATTAAAAGTTCAAATTGGATATGAAGACGGATGGATTGGGGAAGGGCAAATATTCTTCAGCTGGCCAGATGCTTATGAGAAAGCCAAACAGGCTGAGCGTGTAATCAGAGAAAGATTTGAAATCGTTAAACTCGATGCTCAGGAAATTCAGTTTGACTATATCGGTGTCAACATGCTTCATGGCTGTGTTGCTCCAGACCCGAACTACGATATAAACGAAGTTGGTCTAAGAGTAGCTGCTAGAACTAAAACTAGAGAAGAAGCTCAAAAGGTAGGCAGAGAGGCTACACATATCTGGACATTGGGAGGAGTTGGTACAGCTTATGGAATTCCTTATCGTCCCAGACCGGTAATCTCTTTATGGCCAACACTGGTTCCTCGCAGTGAAGTAAAAACAACTCATACCATTTTGGAGGTTAAATAATAATGAAAGTTCAATTAAAAGATTTAGCTTATAGCCGATCAGGGGATAAGGGTGATGTCAGCAATATAGGGTTAATTGCCACAAACAGCAAAAATTATGAAATTATTAAAAAAGTAGTCACTCCTGAAAAAATAAGAGATTTTTTTGGAGATATGGTAAAAGGCGAGGTAAAAGTTTTTGCTCTGGATAATCTGGAATCCTTACAGGTTGTTATGACAAAAGCTCTCGGTGGAGGAGCTACTAACACTCTCAGAGTAGATCAAACTGGAAAAGCAATGTGTACAGCATTACTGAGGATGGAGGTAGAAGTTCAATGAAGGAAGTAGTAATTGCCAGTGCCGCAAGACTACCTATTGGTAGATTGGGAGGCACTTTGCTAAAAACAAATGAGCTGAATATGGGAGTTGCGGTAGTTAAGGAGAGTATGAAAAGGGCAAATAATATTAGCCCACAAGAAGTTGATGAATTAGTGTTTGGACATAACTATAGAACAGGATTGATAAATTCTAATTCTACCAGAATTATAGCACTTAATGCAGGATTTCCATACGAAACTCCTCAGTTTACATTAAATAAGCATTGTGGAGCAGGAATTAAGAGTGTCACCTATGCCTATCAGGCAATTCGTAGTGAAACGGCTGATGTAATTATTGCTGGTGGAATAGATCAGATGAGTAAAGCATGCCATATGGTTCCTGGTGCAAGATGGGGAATTAAAGTCGGGCATCTGGATATGATTGACCAATTAGTAATACGTGATGGTTTTTGTGGTTTAAGTATGATACAAAGTACTGAAAAATTGGCTGAACTATTTAAAATATCGAGAGAAGAGCAGGATGAGTATGCCTTAATAAGTGAAAACCGTGCAGAGAATGCAATTAAAGAAGGCATGTTTGTAGATGAAATAGCTACTATAGAGGTTAGAGACAGAAAAGGGACCAAAATATTTAATGAGGATGAATGTCCAAGGTTTGGTACAAATCTGGAAGGATTATCAAGACTGAGACCTGTTGAGCAAAATGGCACTATTACTGCCGGCAATGCTTCAAGTATGGCTGATGGGGCCGCAGCTATGGTAGTAATGTCTCGTGAGAAAGCATCTGAATTGGGAATAAAGCCGCTGGCAAAGATAGTATCCTTTGCATATGTAGGCGTTGATCCCTCCTTATTTGGAATAGCACCAGTACCAGCAGCAAGAAAAGCACTCGAAAAAGCAGGGCTTAAAATAGAAGATATTGACCTTATTGAACTCAATGAAGCGTTTGCAAGTCAATCTATCTATTTTTTCAGAGAAATGGGTCTAGAAATTGGCGATGAAAAGGTCAATGTTAATGGTGGAGCAGTAGCTATGGGTCACCCTATTGCTGCGACAGGCAATATCATTTTAACAAAATTACTCTATGCACTAAAACATATGAATAAAAGATTAGGACTGGCAACAATGTGTATTGGAGGCGGACAGGGCATAGCTATTATAGTAGATGCTGAAGTATAAGGCGGAGGTTAAGTAATGGATTTTAAAAATATTTTTATTGAAGAAAAAAAACATATAGGGATCATTACCATTAATAGGCCTGAATCTCGAAATGCCTTGGATGAAGAGACCATCAAGGAACTGGTTAAAGCATTAGAATATTTTAACAATAATGAGATAACCAGAGTAATTCAGATTAAAAGTGTTGGTGAAAAAGCCTTTTGTGCAGGCGGAGATCTTAAAAATATGCTTGACGGGATGAAAGGTAATTCAATAACTATTGAAAGATTTACCGGAACTTACGCCAGATTAATAGAGTCCCTTGTTCATTCCAAAAAACCTACTATCTCTGCTGTTCAAGGATATGCCCTGGCAGGTGGATGTGGCCTGGCAGCCGTTTGTGATATCACCATAGCTTCAGAGAAAGCTGTTTTTGGAGTCCCTGAGATAAATTTAGGAATCTGGGGCGCGATAATTTCAGCACCTCTAAAAAGAATAATTGGACTCAAAAAGACAATGGAATTACTGTACACTGGAAGATTAATAAAAGCAGAAGAGGCATTAGAGATAGGATTAGTCAATAAGGTAGTTGCACATGATTCCCTTACACAAGAGGTTGACTCTATTTCAGAAATTATTGCTTCAAAAAGCCCTTTAGCCATTATGATGGGCAGAGAAGCCTTAATTAACATAGAAGATATGGAATTGATGAAATCTTTAAAATATCTAAGGTATATGGTTACAACCCTGATGGGGAGTGAAGATGCAGAGGAAGGAATCTCTGCATTTTTAGAAAAAAGGGAACCAGAATGGAAAAATAAATAAATTTAAAAAAGGAACTATTTATGAAAAAAGATATTAAAGAGCAAAAAAAATTTCTTACTGACAGCAATATTCCTTTAAAAAAGATTTATTCCCCAAGTGATTTACAGGAATGTGATTTTTCATACGAGCATGATTTGAACGATTCTGGCGAGTATCCTTTTACCAGAGGTATTTATGAAAATATGTATCGTGATAATCTGTGGATTATGGGCCTCTATTCTGGTTTTGGTTCAGCAGAAGAGGCGAATAAGCGCTATCGTTACCTGATTGAGCAGGGTCAAACCGGATTTTCTATTGCACTGGACTTGCCAACACAGATTGGTATGGATTCTGACCACCCCCTTTGTAAAGGAGAAGTTGGAAAAGTAGGTGTTGCCATAGACACTATTGAGGACATTAACAACCTTTTTAAAGATATTCCTTTTGAAAAAGTCAGGCAGATCAGAACCACTGCTAATGCTATGGGTCCGATCATGGCTGCCTGGTATATTGCATTTTGTGAGAATAATGGAATTGACCCAAATAGTATTAACTTTTTTATTCAAAACGATCCTTTAAAAGAGTTTATCGGACGAGGTGCATTTATCTTTCCACCAAAAGCCAGTGTTAAGCTTACAGTTGATGTAATAGAATACTGTGCCAAACATTTACCAAATTGGAACCCCATTGCTATAAGCGGTTACCATATAAGAGAATCAGGAAGTACTGCTATTCAGGAAATTGCTTATACTTTTTCAAACGCAATAAGTTATTTTGAAGAAGCCTTACGAAGAGGCGTTGATATAGACCAATTTGCTCCAAGGATATTTACCTTCCTGGGTGCAGGTATCGATTTACTGGAAGAGGTCGCAAAATTTAGAAGTGCCAGAAAAGTATGGGCACATTTAATGAAAGATCGTTTTAAAGCTAAAGACAAAGAATCGATGAAATTGAGAATTTTTGCTTATACTTGTGGGAGTCTGTTGACTGCAAAACAACCTCTGAACAATATTATCAGGGTAACTCTGGAAACCCTTGCTGCTACTTTGGGTGGAGTTCAGACACTGGCAACTTCTTCATATGATGAGGCATTCAGCATTCCAACGCAAGAGGCAGTCAATATAGCATTGAGAACACAGCAGATAGTTGGTTATGAATCTGGTATTACCAACACTGTTGATGTGCTGGGAGGAAGCTATGCTCTTGAAACACTTACTAAGAAACTTGAGAAAGAGATATTTGCTCTGGTAGAAAAAATTGATACCCTTGGTGGATCTGTAAATTGTATAGAGAACGGTTCAATACAAAGAGAGCTGGCTAATGAAGCTTATAAAAAACAAATATCTATCGAGAATGAAGAAAGAATTGTGGTAGGGGTAAATAGATTTGCTGAAGACGAAGAACAGGAAATACAAATATTTAAACAAGACAGCAGTTCTGAAGAAAGGCAAGTTGAAAGGCTGAAGAAACTGAAAGCAAATAGGAATAATGCAAAATTAGAAGAATGCCTGAAGAGGGTCGAGAAAGACGTAAAAGAAGGTATTAACATCATACCGGCGATTGTCGAAGCAGTAAAAAATTACGCAACATTAGGTGAAATCGTTGATGTGCTTAAAAATGAATATGGATTACACGAAAAAACAGATAGTTTCTGATATTGCCGACTATTGTACAGACAATAATTTAAATATTTTTAAAATATTATAATAGATTAATAGTATTTTTAACAATAATAATAGTAAAAATGGAGTGCTTTGTTATGAGAAATATTACTGGAAAACCTTTAGAGGGGGTAAGGATCCTGGCAATTGAAACACAAGTTGCGGGGCCTTATTGTACCATGATGTTAAGTGATGCTGGTGCAGAAGTCATAAAAATAGAATCACCCGGGAGAGGGGATGCTTCAAGAGAACCCGGGCCAATCTTAAAGAATGATAAAGGTGAAACCATTAGCGGGTATTTTATGCGATGGAATAGGGATAAGAAGAGTCTGGCTCTTAATTTGAAGAGTGAAGAGGGTATTAATATTTTTAGAGATTTGATTGCTAAAAGTGATGTAGTACTTGAAAATTTAAAACCTGGCTTCCTTAAATCCATCGCTCTTAGCTATGAAGAGATCAATAAAATCAACCCCAGGATTATACATACATCTATTAGTGGTTTCGGGGTAGACGAAAGATACTCAGGCCCTTATACAAATCATGGTGCATACGATATAGTAATCCAGGCTATGGGCGGGTTAATGAATCTAATCGGGTACGAAGACGGACCTCCATTGCATCCCATGATAGCTTTTGGGGATGTAGTTACTGGAATGGTAGCGGCCTATGGAGTAATGCTTGCTTTGTATAACCGCGAGAGAACAGGTAAAGGTGATTTTGTAGATATTTCCATGTATGATGTAATGCTTGCTTTAACAGAAAGATCATTAAACCTCTATTCTATGACCGGAAAAATTATGAGCCGTGGAAAAGAAAGTCTGATTTACCCATGGGGTTCTTTTAAAACCAAAGATGGCTATGTAGCGTTAATCATATTGGAATCGAAGATGTGGAATCGTTTTTGTGAAGCAATGGGCAAACCTGAATTATTTAAAGATGAAAGATTTACTACAGCAAGCTTAAGAACAAAAAACAAGAGTGAGTTGGAGCCAATTATAAATCAGTGGATGGAAGACAAGACAAGTGACGAGATATGTGAAATCCTGTTTAAATACAATGTTCCAGTTGGTAAAGTAAATAATTCTGAAGAAATATACCATTCTGAACAGACAAAAGCGAGAAAGATGCTTCTCGAAATTGATGACCCTGTTGCATCAAAAGTAAAAGTTGTCGGTAGTCCAATAAAATTAGCCAGTATACCGGCAGATGAGAGCGCTAATCCACCACCAAGACTTGGTCAGCACACTGATGAAGTTTTGACAGATGTTTTAGGATTGTCATCTGAAAAAATAGAAGAATTAAAAAATAAAAAAATAGTTTAATTATAGAATATTTAAGGAGCTTATTATGCGAGAAGTAGTAATTGTTAGTGCTGCCAGGACACCTTTTGGTAAATTTGGTGGTGTTTTAAAGGATATAAGTACAGTTGACTTAGGTTCTTTTGTTGTCAAAGAGATTGTTAACAGAGTCAATCTAGATCCTAACCTGGTGGATGAGCTTTATTTTGGTGTAAATATGCCCAGTGAAAACAGATCTATAGCCAGGCAGATAGCACTAAAAGGAGGACTTCCAGAGGTTACACCTGCTGCTACAATAGACAGGGCATGCTGTTCTTCATCATTCGCTATCGGAATTGGTTATCGTTCTATTAAAGCTGAGGCTGCAGATATAATAATTGGCGGTGGAGCAGAAAACTTAAGTGCCACCCCATACTTCTTACCCGAGTTACGCTGGGGCAACAGATTGGGGCCAGTAGTCCTCAATGATATTATTCAAGTTAGTTGTCCTTATACCGGAGAGAGAAGAGCCTGGCAGGCAGGAACTGATGCAGTTAGATATGATGTTACCCGTGAAGAGCAGGATGAATGGGCATTAAGAAGCCAGCAGCTATACGCAAAAGCTCTGGCTGAGGGGAAGTTCAAAGATGAGATTGTTCCGATAGACATTCCTAATTTAAAGAGGGGTAAACAGATCGGTACTATTACAGTTTCTGAAGATGAGGAACCCAGACCAAACACTACTTTAGAAAAACTTGCGAAATTACCGACCGTATATGACAGCCCTACAGTAACAGCAGGGAATGCCCCTGGTCTCAGCACCGGTGCAGCTGGAGTAGTTTTGATGTCTAAAGAGAAATCGGATGAATTAGGTATTGAACCATTAGCTACTATTGTGGCACATGCTGTTGCAGCAGGTCACCCCAGAGGTATAGCAACAATTCCAGGAGTGACCTCTTTAAAGGTTTTAGAAAAAGCAAAACTGAGTGTTGATGAAATTGATTTAATAGAAATAAATGAAGCTTTTGCCGTTATGCCACTCGTATCTTCAATCATAATGAGTAAAAATGATGCTGGAAAAGCGCAGCAAATAAGGAACAAAACGAATGTTAATGGAGGAGCCATAGCCATTGGTCATCCAACCGGAGCCTCTGCTGCGAGAATATTAATGACATTAGTCTATGAACTCAAAAGAAGAGGCGGAGGATATGGTTTGTCAACTATATGTGGTGGTGTCGGACAAGGTGAAAGCTTTGTTGTAAAAGTTTAAAAAAGTAATGGAGTTATATCAAAAATATCAAATTATTTTAATAGAATACAAATGCTTCTTTCAAACAAAGTGGTTAAATTAACAAGGAGGAGACCTCAAAATGGGAAAACTTAGCGATAGAGTGAGAGAAACATATAAAAAAGTGACAGACATTGAAAGCAGGCCTTATCTAAGAAAATTAAGGGAACAGAATAAAATGCATGTTCGTGAAAGGGTAGATTACTTGTTCGATAAAGGCACTTTCATAGAAGATGGAGTTTTTGCAAGATGTGATGATGATAAATTACCTACTGATGCAGTAGTTACCGGTATTGGTCGAATCAAAGGTAGGCCTGTTTGTATTATGGCAAATGATATGACCGTAAAAGCAGGAACCTGGGGTTCAAAAACTATTGAAAAGATAATCAGAATACAGGAAAAAGCATTAGAATTAAAAATTCCTATAATATATTTAATTGACTCAGCAGGAGCTCGACTTGACGAACAGTTCGACATATTTATAGACCGCAGGCATTCTGGAATGATTTTTAGATTGCAGGGTGTGATGTCAGGAGTAGTTCCTCAAATCAGTGCAGTCTTTGGGCCATCACCAGCTGGATCTGCGTATATACCTGCCCTTTCGGATGTTGTCATCATGGTAGATAAAAATACCAGTGTTTACCTGGGATCTCCAAGAATGGCTGAAATGGTTATTGGAGAAAAAGCAACAATGGAAGAGACCGGTGGGGCTAGAATGCATTGCGAAAAGAGCGGTCTGGGGGATTATTTAGCAGAGGACGATCAGGAAGCTCTTGACATTGTCCTTAAATATTTAGATTACATGCCTCAAAATTGGCAGCAAGAAATTCCTCTTCGAGAATCTATTGAACCCGAAGACGGACCATCTATTGAAGATATTGTTATTGAAAATCAGAGTAGAGCTTTTGATGTGAAACAATTGATCAATAGATTAGTAGATAAGAGTTCTTTTTTTGAATTCAAAGAGCTGTATGGCAGGGAATTGGTTACAGGTTTTGCCAGATTGGGAGGCCGAACAATAGGATTGTTAGCAAATCAGAGCAGTTACAGAGGAGGAGTTATCTTCCCTGATTCTGCTGAGAAAGGCTCTCATTTTATTGGGCTTTGTAATGCTTTTGGTATTCCAATATTATTCTTGATGGATATATCAGGATTTATGATAGGAAGACAGGTAGAAACTGAGGCGATAATTAGAAAAGGTGCTAAATGGTTAAATACACTCTTTAACTGTACTGTACCAAGGATTGGAGTAGTTGTTAGAAAAGCATATGGAGCAGGATATATCGCAATGTCAGGTGCCTCATGTATGCCAGATGCCTGTATCGCTTTACCTACAGCTCTACCAGGGATAATGGGTCCGGAAGCCGCAGTTAATGCCATTCACTATAATACAATTCAACAGATCCAGGACAAAAATGAAAGAATGAGATTTATTGGAGAAAAGCATGATGAGTACAAGGAAAATATTAACGCTTTAAAGGCAGCCAGTAAATTTTATGTCGATGATGTTGTGCTGGGTTCAGATTTAAGGGATAACCTTATAAAAAGATTTACCTATTATTCCGAAAATAGGGATATTAAACAGCAAAAAGAACCAAAGAGAAATATAGTAATCAGATAAACTAATTAAAGTAATAGTAACCAATGTTTTATATTTTAAAAATCGGAAGGAAGAATGCTTATGGCTACTATGTATTATGAGGATTTTAATGTCGGCGATGAATTTATTTCACCACAAAGAACAGTTACTGAGACCGATATTTCAATCTTTGCAGGTTTAACAGCAGACTATAATCCACTTCATACCAATGAGATATTTGCACAAAATACTGTTTTTAAGAGCAGAATAGCACACGGATTATTAGGTGCATCTATAGCAGTAGGTCTCTGGTGCAGACTCGGATTAGTAGATGGAACCGCAGTTGCTTTTTTAGAAACTAACTGGAAATTTGTTAATGCCATTAAATTGGGTGATACGATTGTTAATTACATAAAAATTGAGAACAAAAGAATGACCAGTAAACCGGATAGAGGAATTTTATTTCTAAACTTTACTGTAAAAAACCAGGAAGATACGGTTGTTCAGGAAGGTAAGATGACTTTAATGGTTTTGGCTAAAGGCAAATAAATTTCGCTAAACATTTTTTCTATTAAATAATATTAGAATAGAACAAATATTATTAGAAAGGTAATAAAATAAATTGCAGAAAAAAGTATTACTAAGGGGTAACCATGCTTTGGTTGAAGGATCTATAAGGTCAGGGTGTAAATATTTTTTTGGATATCCAATCACTCCACAAAGTGAAGTAATGGAGTTATTCTCAAACAGGCTAGTTGGAGATAAAGGTACTTTTTTACAAGCTGAAAGTGAAGTTTCTGCAATAAATATGGTTATTGGTGCGGCTGTTGCCGGAGGGAGGGTAATGACTGCCTCTTCAGGCCCGGGAATAGATTTATTTCAAGAAGGTATAGGGAACTTGCATGCACATCAATTACCAGTAGTAATTGCAGATATCATGAGAGGGGGCCCCGGGAATGGAGCCTTACATCCTTCTCAACAGGATTATGATCAAGCAATCCGTGGTGGCAGAGGGGATCAGAGGAATATAGTGCTTGCTCCCTGGAATGCCCAGGAAATGTATGATTTACCAAAATTAGCCTTTGATCTATCTGAAAAATATAGAAATGTAGTTATTATCTTGGCAGATAATATTATCGGACAGGCTTATGAGAATGTAACGATAGAAGATGATGAAATAAAACCAGATGAACCTGAGAGAGAATGGGCCCTAACCGGTGCTAAGGGAAGAAAAAGGAATCTTTCTATTGCCCATTTCCCAGATCCTGCAGTATACAATGAATTTCATCGAAGCTTACAGGAGAAGTATAATACCATCTCTAATCTTGAGCAGAAGAGTGAAGAATACTTTATAAATGATGAAACAGAATTAATTGTAATTTCCTATGGGATTGTTGCAAGGAATTCCTTTTCAGCTATTACCAGCCTGAAAGAAGAAGGAGTGAATAAAGTAGGTCTTTTTAGACCCATAACTCTATTCCCATTTCCATTTAAAAGACTGGAGGAAATTGTTAATTCAAGAAATATTAAAATATTAGTAGTAGAAATGTCAGCAGGTCAAATGGCTATGGATTTAAAAGCACAGATAAATAAAGATTTAATAAGCTTAAAACCCGGGCAGGCAACTGCCGAGGTTCCGGGTGCTGAACAGATTAAAACCTGGATTAAGGAACTTATTTAAAAATTATTTCGGAGGAAAAAATGAATAGAAAAATAGTTCAAGCAGACAGAATGAAAGAGGTATATCTTTCTGGTATAAGAAAAATAGTTTCTCGTGCCAATGAATTGCAGAAACAAGGACGTGACATTATTCATTTTGATTTAGGTGAGCCTGATTTTGACACACCTGAATATATAAAAAAAGCAACTATAAATGCCATAGAAGAGGGGAAAGTGCACTACCCTCCTATTGCTGGAATAGAAGAGTTAAAACAATCTATCAGCCGTAAGTTAAATAATGATAACGGATTAAACTATACTCCTGAAGAAATTATCGTTACAGCTGGTGTTGCACAAGGAATGTTTGCATCCATCCTGTGTTTTTTGAACCAGGGAGAAGAGATACTAATCCCTGACCCAGGATATCTGAGTTATATTTATATTCCAAAAATCGCCCAGGGGATCGTAAATACCTATACTTTAAAGGAAGAAAATAATTTCCAGATAGATTTTAAGGAGATAGAGGAGAAAATTACTGAAAAAACCAAAATGATTGTTTTAATCTCCCCAAATAATCCGACAGGTTCAATATTAGAAAGAGAAACATTAGAAAAAGTGGCTGAGATTGCACAAAAGAATAATATGCTGGTAATATCCGACGAAATATACGAAAAACTAATATACGATGATTACAAAAATTACAGCATAGCAGCACTACCAGGTATGAAGGAGAGGACGATTATACTAAATGGGTTTTCCAAATATTATGCCATGACAGGCTGGAGATTAGGTTATATGGCAGCAGATAAATCTTTGATTGATCCCATGGTAAGGTTCTGTTTTTATAATACTACTTCGGCTAACTCATTTGTTCAATGGGGTGCTATCACGGGATTAGAAGGTGACAATACTCCTTCTGAAGAGATGAGGGCAGAATACCAGAAGAGAAGAGACTATTTAGTTGAGAATATTAATAAGATTGACAAACTTTCCTGTTTAAAACCAACGGGTGCATTTTATGTTTTTGTAAATATTTCCAAGACAGGTATGGATGGGGAAGCCTTTGCCAATCTGCTTTTAGAGAAAGAAGGGATAGCAACAGTTCCAGGCATAAATTTTGGTGAACAGGGGAAAGATTTTATTCGTATTTCATATGCAACATCCTTCGAAGATATTGTCAAGGCTATACCTAGAATAAAAAAAGCAGTTGAAGAATTGTAATTAAGCAAAAATCAATTTATCAATTTTAAGGTTAAGTAAAGAAAAGGTCGTGTGGTTATGAATAAAATTATAGTAGATAGAGAAAAATGTAAAGGATGCGAAGCATGCATAGATGTATGTCCGAGCAACATAATTAATATATCAGACAAAGGTTTTAATAAGCTTGGTTTTAACTTTGTTGAACAAAGTAATTCAGAAAAATGTAAAGGATGTGGACTCTGTGCACTGGTCTGCCCGGAAGCTGCAATAGAGGTTATCAGAAATGAAAAAACAAAGATCAAGGGCCCTTCTACATATATTACTCCTACCAGCTATTGCCCCGGTTGCAGCCATGGTGTAGTACATAGACTTATTGCTGAATTGATAGAAGAAAAAGGATTAAGAGAAAAGGCAATAGGTGTAACACCCATTGGATGTGCAATTTTTGTCTATAGATTTTTGGATATAGATTATGTTGAAGGTGCACACGGAAGAGCTCCCGCAGTGGCAACCGGTATAAAACGGGTACACCCGGATAGCTTTGTCTTCACTTATCAAGGTGATGGAGATATAGCTGCCATAGGAACATCAGAGATTATTCATGCTGCAAATAGAGGTGAAAATTTTACGGTTATTTTTGTAAATAATGGTAATTTTGGAATGACCGGTGGCCAGATGGCTCCCACAACGCTAATTGGTGAAAAAACAACAACATCTCCTTTTGGCAAACAAAAAACTGATGGTTATCCCTTTAAACTTTGTGAGCTGTTAGCAACATTCGAGGGTGCTGCTTATGTAGCTAGAGGCTCTGTGGATTCTCCAAAAAATATCAATACTACAAAAAGATATATTAAGAAAGCCTTTGAAGCTCAAGAACAGGGAAAAGGGTTTTCCATTGTTGAGGTTTTAGGTATTTGCCCTACTAATTGGAAGATATCTAGAAAAAATTCAATTGAGTTTTTAACTAGTAAGATGATGAGCGAATTTCCACTAGGTGAGATTAAAACAATAAAAGAGGAGTAGAGTTATGGAAAATACATTAATAATCGCTGGTTCGGGTGGACAGGGCGTAATGTTATTGGGAACTTTATTGGCGATAAGTGCCATTGAAGAAAATAAATATTCTACCTGTATACCTGCTTTTGGACCTGAAATGAGAGGTGGGACAGCAAACTGTACAGTTGTTATATCTGATAAGAATGTTACCACTCCTTTGCCGGATAAAATCAATTGTATGATTCTACTCAATGAAGCCTCTTATAATAAGTTTAAAGATTTTATTAAAGAAGACGGAACACTATTTTTAAATTCCTCCTTAATAACTAAGACTGATAAGTTAAAATCGGTTAAACAGATTAAGGTACCATTTAATGACATTGCTTTAGAATTAGGGAATATAAAGGCAGCAAACATGGTGGCTCTGGGAAGCTATTTAAAGGAAGTAAACCCGGTTAAATACGATTCTGTTGACAAGGTTATGTCAGATTATTTCAAAACAAAACCATCAATTGTTGACATCAATCGTAAAGCAATCATTGCCGGGATGGATTTTAATAGCTAACTGTTTCTTGTTTTGTATTCTATATCAAAAAAGGACAAAGGTTTAAAATGGACAAAAATATTTATAGAATTGGATTTTCAACAGCACTAAGCGGTGTTGAGCAAAAACATGGTGAAGCAAATGTGGTAGCAGTAGAAATGGCTTTTGATGAATTTAACAGAGAGGATAATGGTTTTGTATTAGAATTAATCATCGATGATGATGCTGCCAATACAGAGAAATCGATAGAAGTATCTAATAGATTTTCTGCTGATGATTCAATAATCGGAGTAATAGGTCCTAATGGCAGTGATGCCGCCAAATCATCTGCTCCAATCTACAATAAAGCCAATTTAGCACATATTACTTTCACAGCATCCCTGGTGGAATTAACTGAGAAAGGTTACAATACTTTTTTTAGAATTACTCCAAATGATGATATTCATGCAAAATTATTTGTGCA
>CAZLMD010000014.1:0-3047 GCA_964560535.1 uncultured Atribacterota bacterium | reverse complement strand
CGGACTGAAGAGTATATTTATGGGGACAGATGCTATAAAACCTTCGAAGTTCTTAGCAATTCCAGGATACGATATCGAAGGCCCTTTTCAGAGTAATGTCTGCACAGACCTTTACAGGAACGAACGTTCTTCCCAGTTTGCCAGTGAATATGAAAAGAGATTTGGTGAAATATATTCTGTCTATACTGCTGAAGCATATGTAGCAGCTAAATTAATGATTCAGGCAGTAAAAGAGTGTTTCCCTGAGATAACTAGAGAAAATGTATTAAAGAAAATCAAGTCTATAGAAATAGATTCAATTATAGGCAATATCTCATTTCAGGAAAATGGAGAACTTAAAGAATCTAAAATAGGATTCTATAAATTTACTAATCAAAATGAGCTAGAATTTATTGGGTTTTCCACAGATTTATTTTAATAATTTATTAGGCTAACCTCTAAGGTGAAAATATTTGAGTAAATCAGAACTGATAGAAAATAAATTAAACTGGAAAATAATAGTATTCTTATCCGGTATCTTGTGGATGATTACTTCTTCAAGCAGGATGATACTCTCTCCTTTAATGGGTTTGTTAAAATTAGAATGGAATTTGAGTGCATCTGAAATTGGCTTAGTAGGTAGTATTATCTATCTACCCTATCTGTTGTTCCAGATCCCAAGTGGAATTTTAGCTGACAGATGGAGCAGGAAGAACATGTTAATATGGGGAGGGATTTTACAGGGGGTTTCTATCGTAGGCTGTGCTTTTTCTACTAATGTTTTTGTATTTAGTATTTTTAGAGCATTGACCGGATTATTTTCAGCAACGATTTTCAGCAGTCTTTATGGATATCTCTCCAATATTATTCCTGTGGATAAGAAATTTGTTGGCATAGCTGCAATAAATTTCTTTATTCCTTTAGGAGTAATAATTGGTTCTGTAGTGACCAGTGAGATTGTCTTCAGACAGCAAAAAAGCTGGGGATATCCTTTTTTAATATTTGGAATAACCATTATCATTTTTAGTGCTATGCTGGCATACTATACCAGAAAGCAATACAGTAAAGATTATCCTGAGATAAGTAAGGATAAAGATACTTCTCAAGATACTTCTCTGATTAGTTATTTAAAATATATTGGAAAGTTTATAAAAAATAGAAATCTTTTGTTTTTGTCTCTAATCTGTTTTATCCAGTCTTACACACTTTTCAATATGTTTACCTGGTTACCATATCTACTAAGTACAAAGGGTTTCAGTGCTTTAGAAGCCGGAAATTTCTCTTCTTTTGCATATTTTCTTTCCATTCCAACTACAATTATCATCACCTTAAAGGTAAATTTAAACACGAATATAAAGAGACTCGTAGTTATATTTATGATTATAAATATTGTTAGCATGTTTTTTATTATTACAGTAAAAAGCATATCGATATTGATAGTATTGTTTATTGTGTATGGCTTGACATGTAGATTATCGACAACGCCATTCCATATACATATGGTTACAGAAGCCTCTTCTGCGTTAAATTACAGTAAAGACCTTTCTATTTACAATACCTTTTCATGTGTAGCAATGCTGGTAGCCCCAATAGTTACCGGGTACCTGTATGATCTAACCAACAGTATTGAGGCAGGTTTTTTTGTAACTATATTCTTAGAAGTTATTGCTATTTTTATGATGAGTTTTGGAATTATAACAGGCCATAAAATAGAAAACAAAAATATTGTTGCAACAAATATCGCTGGCTAACGATGGTTTTTGGTTAATTGATATTGATTTTTATTAGAGTATTTTAAGGAGGACTTGTAAATTATGGAGCTATTGCGAAAAAAAGTTGCTATTATTACTGGTTCTGCACAGGGAATAGGAAAGGCAGTCGCAACTAAATTCTCCCTGGAAGGTGCATCTGTAGTAATAGCAGATATAGATAAGGAAAAAGCTGAGAAAACGGCAAAAGAGATCGAACAAAAGTATAACAAATGTCTTCCAATAGAAATAGATGTAACAGATGAATCTGCAATTAATGGAATGATAGAAAAAGCAATTAATGTATTTGGGAAAATAGATATTTTAGTAAACAATGCGGGTATTCAACCCCCTAAACAACAATTTTTTGAGATTGAAAGTAAAAATTGGGACAGTGTTATAGATATAAATCTCAAGAGTGTTTTTCTTTGCAGTAAAGCCATAGTCCCCATATTCATTAAACAAGGTTTTGGCACAATTGTAAATACAGCTTCTGTAGTTGGTCCAATTCTCTGGGAAGGCAGTTTATCATATATTGCTTCTAAAGCGGCAGTATCTCAAATTACCAGAGCAATGGCTTTAGAGCTATCCAAGTACAATATCAGAGTAAATGCAGTTGGTCCTGGACATGTGGATACAGAGCTTAATAAAGAAACATTTGCTGTGCCGGGTGTACGTGAAGCGATGTGTCAAAGTGTGCCATTAAGACGCATATCCTCACCGGAGGATTTGGCAGGGGCTTTTGCTTTTTTAGCTTCTGACAAAGCTTCTTATATCACAGGACATATACTGTATGTCGATGCTGGGCTGAGTCAAAATAAATAATTGACTGGAAGGGAGAGAATAACACATGAATACAGATTTTAGGAATAAGGTTGCTATTATCACTGGTGCAGCACAGGGGATCGGTAAGGAATTTGCCTTAAACTTTGCTAAAAATGGAGCCAGTATTGTTATAGCAGATTTGAATGAAGAAAAATCAAATGAAACTAAAGATTTAATTGTAAATGAAGGAGGCGAGTGCAGTTTTGTAAAGACTGATATAACAAAAATAGAAAGTATAGAAAACCTAATTTGTGAAACTCAAAAAATTTATGGAGATAAAATCGATATATTAGCGAATGTTGCAGGTGTTTGTATTCAAGAGGATATTTTTGATAGTACTGAAAAAACCTGGGATTTTACAATGAACATTAATCTAAAAGGGATGTTTTTCTTATCTAAAGAGGTTGCTAAGGTTATGGCGAAAAATAAAGAAGGTAAAATTGTAAATATATCATCCACTTCAGGATTCATTACCTCCAGCAGATGTATGATGGC
>CAZLMD010000013.1:24333-30187 GCA_964560535.1 uncultured Atribacterota bacterium | reverse complement strand
ATTATTAATCAATTTTTAATATAGTGCATATTTTACATCTTCCTTGTATCATTATAATTCCTTATTATATCTCCTCCTTTCGGTTAAAAACATCCTCATCTACATTTATTTCATCGTATATGGTAGCCATAAGCATAGCTTGGGGAAGCTGATAAAAATTATTAGCAGGATAATCTCTATGAATACAAAAGGTATAACTCCTTTAATGATATCTGAAATAGATACATCAGCAGGGGAAACACCCTTAATGGTATATAGATTTAACCCGACTGGTGGTGTAATAACTGCCATCTCAAGAGTAATACCCATGATAATCCCAAACCACAGGGTATTGTAGCCAAGCATCTGAATAGTCGGTATCAAAAGTGGTGCACCGATAGTAATGATTGAGACCACATCAACAAACATCCCCATTATGAACAACAATACCATTATAGCAGTCAGCGAGACCCAGTTTGGCCATCCGGAATTGGCAATAAATTCCATAATAAACTGTGGAACTCTTAGAAATGTTAAGACATAGCCAAAAAACATGGCACATATGAAAATTAATAAGATCATCCCTGAGGTAAGCATTGAGCTACGCACAATTTTTTTAAATATTACCCAGTCCATTTTTTTATATACAAACCGGGCTAAAATAAGACTTACTAAAAACCCAATAGCAGCAGACTGAGTTGGGGTAGCAAGACCTAAGTAGATGCTGCCCAATACGGCAAGGATCAGCACCAACGCTGGCCATACTCTCATAAGTGATACCATTCTCAATTTCCATGTTACACTTTCCTCAGATCGGGGGGCTACTTTTGGATTTAAATAAGCATATATACCAACATATGCTATCATCATCAGTGCTAACATCAATCCTGGAACAATTCCACCAATAAACAGCTGTCCAACTGACTCATCAGCTATTTCACCATATACTATAAATCCTACACTTGGTGGTATAAGCAAGGCTAAAGCACCGGCTGCAGCAACAGAACCAGTTGCCAGACTTTTATCATAACCCCTCTTTAGCATTTCCGGAATAGCAAAGGAGCCGATAGTAGCAGCCCCTGCAATGCTTACTCCACTCATAGCAGCAAAGATAGTACAGGCTAAAATACTTGCCATAGCCAGTCCCCCGGGTAAACGATTTAACCAACGGCTGCCGAGTGTATACAAGTCTTCCCCTATACCACTGTGAAAAATAACCTGCCCCATTAGAATAAATAAAGGAACAGCAACTAAAATAAAGCTCCTTATTTTATCATACATAACTGAAGGGATGGCCTGTAAACCAGTGGGACCACGAATAATAAGAATACCAATAGTTCCGGAAAGCCCGAGAGCAGCAAAAACAGGAACTCCCATAAGAAGCAATAGTATAAAAATAGCAATTACAATAATAGCAATATATATTGGATCCATAAGCTAACTCACTCCTTTAAATATTTTCTATATATTGTCAATCTTGTCTGGTTCAGGTATTTCCAGAAAAAGATTATAAATATTTACAAAAAACTGTAATGTAAGCATTAAAAAACCATATGAAATTATAAAATAAGGAATCCATATAGGGAATTTTATCAATGAAGTTGAAAGAAAATTTCTTTGATAATTTAAGATCATTATAGTTGCAGCCTTCCATGAAGTAATAGAACAAAATATTATACAAAAAATTGATATAATAATTTCAGTTATTTTACGTCTTACTGGAGGTAATTTTTCTAGAACCATATCGACTTTAACATGCTTATCTTCTTTCTGTACAAAGGCTATTGAAGTAAAACATATGAGTATAAGCAGATATTCACTTATCTCAACAGAAAAGATATCACTCTTTTTAAATACATATGTCAGCAGAACACCCCACACTACTACAATAGCCAAAACTATAGAGCCTATTTCTGCAATAATCTCGTTAAATGTATTTATTTTTTCTATAATTTGGGATAAACCGTACAATATTTTTTTCATAATTATCACTACTTTCTTATAATTTTATTTTTTAATAAATTTATAAAGTATTTTAAAAAAATGTATTTATTATTTTTTTAATTTTCTGATAATTTCTTCGCCAATCTCCATAGTTGTGGCTTTTCCTCCAAAATCTCTGGATCTTACCTTCCCTTCACCAAGCACCTCTTCGGTTGCATTTTCTATTGATGAAGCCATTTCAGTCTCACCTAAAGAATCCATCATCATAGCTCCTGCTAAAATGGTCGCTATGGGATTAGCTATTGATTTGTCTTTATATTTAGGAGCAGAACCATGAATCGGCTCAAACATAGAGACTCCATCCGGATTAATATTTCCACCTGCTGCAATACCTAAACCACCCTGAATTATTGCACCTAAGTCTGTTATTATATCCCCAAACATGTTGGGTGTTACTACAACTTTAAACCATTCTGGTTTTCTCACAAACCACATAGTAATTGCATCAACAAATGTAAACTCTGTTTCCATTCCAGGATATTGCTCTGCAATCTCAGAAAAACAACTTCTCCAAAGTCCGTAAATGTCACTCAATACATTGGCTTTATCGACGGAAGTCACTCTGTTCAATCCTTTTTTGGCTGCTAAATCAAAGGCATACTTAATTACTCTTTGTGCGCCTGGCCTACTAATAAAGCCAACTTGATATGCTATCTCTTCAGCCTGTTCTAATTCAAAATTAACCTCAATTTTAGCTTGATATAGTTTTCTTATTACTGAAAGATGATCCTGATTTTTTTTGCCTGAAAACCTTCCACCCACTCCAATATAAAAATCTTCAGTATTTTCTCTGACTACATAAAAATTAATATCTTCCGGATTCTTGTCTCTTAGAGGAGTAGGAACTCCTTTATATAACTTAATAGGTCTGAGGTTGATATATTGATCTAGGTGGAATCTAAGCTTCAGTAATATCTCCTTTTCTAAGATACCTGGCTTTACACGAGGATCTCCGACTGCTCCTAGATATATGGCGTCCATATCCTCAATTTCCTTTATCGCACTATCTGGTAGCAATTCACCTGTTTTCAGATAATGTTCTGCACCAAAAGGAAATTCAGTCCAGTTTATCTGTACTCCATTCTGTTTTGAGGCATACTCAATAACTTTTTTCCCTTCCCTTATTATTTCCGGTCCAATTCCATCTCCAGGGATTAAAGCAATATTATACATTCGATTCTCTCCTTTTCAATTCTTGTTTAAGATATTCTTTTAAGCCTCCTAAAGATATAATCCTCTGAATAAAATCAGGATGTGCAGTTGTCTGATAGGTTTCATTACTATTTAAATTCTTAATAATCCCCTTATCTGAATCAACTTGCAATATATCTCCTGGCTTGCATTTATCAGCGCATTCTATAGATTCAAAAATAGGGAGGCCAATATTAATAGCATTCCGAAAGAATATTCGCGCAAAAGATTTTGCAATAACACAAGAAATTCCTGCTCCTTTTATAGCAATAGGTGCATGCTCTCGAGAACTACCACAACCGAAATTATGTCCTGCAACAATAATATCCCCTTCTTCTTTTCCTTTAACAAAACTTGTGTCACAGTCTTTCATACAGTATTGAGCTAATTCTTTTGGATCAGTGGTGTTCAAATATCGAGCAGGAATAATAGCATCTGTATCAATATTATCTCCAAATTTCCATACTTTCCCCTTAATTATCATTTATTTCACCTCCTCGGGACTGGCAATTCTGCCTAAAATTGCTGAAGCAGCTGCCACTGCGGGATTGGAAAGGTAAACTTCGCTTCCTGGATGTCCCATCCTGCCAACAAAATTTCTATTTGTTGTAGAAATTGCTTTCTCACCCTCAGCCAAAAGCCCCATATGACCTCCAATACAAGGGCCACAGGTTGGAGTGCTGACTGCTGCACCTGCTGAAATAAATATCTCTATTAACCCTTTATGAAGGGCTTGTTTATAAATTTCCTGTGTAGCCGGGAAAACGATTAATCTAACATCTGGGTGAACTGAATGTCCTTTTAAAATTTCTGCAGCTATACATAAGTCTTCTAATCTTCCATTAGTACAGGAGCCAATAACAGATTGGTCAATCTTTATCATACCAATTTCACTTATAGGCTTTACATTTTCAGGTGAATGGGGTAAGGCTACCTGTGGCTCTAAGTTACTTACATCGAAATCAATAATTTTTTCATAATTTGCATCTGGATCATTTTTGTAAACATGATAGGGTCTCCTGGCTCTAGTTTCAACATATTTTAATGTAGTATCATCTGGTTCAATAATACCGGTCTTTGCACCTGCTTCTATGGCCATATTGCAAATTGTAAATCTACTGTCCATAGAGAGGTTTTTTATGGTTTCTCCGCCAAATTCCATTACTTTGTAGTTAGCACCACTAACACTGATTTTAGAAATTGCATACAGAATTAGATCTTTTCCGCTAACCCATTTATTCAGCTTACCATTATAATTAAACCTGACCACAGGTGGGACTTTTAGCCATATTTCCCCCAAAGCCATGGCATAACCAAGGTCGGTACTTCCTACCCCTAAAGCCATGGCTCCCAGGGCACCAGATGTACCTGTATGAGAATCTGCTCCTACCACCAGGTCGCCAGGTAAAATTAAGCCCTGTTCAGGTAACAGAACGTGTTCTATCCCCATTCTTCCTATTTCAAAGTAATTCTCAATTTTGTATTTGCGGGCGAATTCTCTTACCATCTTACTCTGTTCGGCAGACTTGATATCCTTGTTCGGGGTAAAGTGATCAGGAATAATACCAATCCTTGCCTTATCGAAGACGTCTTTAGCCCTACTTTCTTCAAAAAATTCTATGGCTAGAGGTGCGGTAATATCATTACTAAAAGCAAAATCTACCTTGACATTAATAATATCCCCTATTTTGAAACTTTTAACATCTGTATGGGCTAACAATATTTTTTCTACAATATTTTTTCCCATTTTTCCTCCTTTCTAATTACATATTTTTATTCTAAATTTTATTTAATTTACTAATCAACCCGATATTTGTTTTCGAGTTCTAGATAGTCCTGTAACCCGATTAAATCATTAAATTCTGAAAAAGGTATTAAATCATCAATTTTAGATTGAATTGTTCCTTTAGTTTTCAACTCATAAAGGTAGTCTCTAACACCTTTGGCGGCAGCATATAATGGCCCGGTGGGAAATATGGCAATGGAAAAACCTAATTTTTCCAGCTCATTAGTTGAAAGAATAGGTGTCCTTCCTCCCTCTACCATATTTGCAAGAGTGTGGATGTTGGGAAAATGTTCATTAATTTTTTTCATCTCCTCAATATTTTCTGGAGATTCGATAAATAGCAGGTCTGCTCCAGCCTCCTGGTATGCCTCGCCTCTTGAAAGCGCTTCTTCTAAACCAAAATTTGTTCTTGCATCTGTTCGGGCAATGATAACAAATTCTCTATCTTCCCTGGCATCACAGGCTGCTTTAATTTTTTGTATCATTTCTTCTACAGAAACAATCTTTCTTCCCAGCATATGTCCACATTTTTTAGGAAAAAGCTGGTCTTCCAGTTGTATCCCTGCAACCCCGGCTCGTTCATATTCTACTACAGTTCTTCTGACATTTAATGGGTTCCCATACCCGGTATCTGCATCAGCAATAACCGGAATATTAACTGCTTTTGCTATATCACCAGCTCTTTTAACCATTTCGGTCATAGTAAGCAGTCCTACATCTGGTTGCCCGATAACACTTGCTGAACAACCATATCCGGTCATATATACGGTTTTAAAGCCCATTTTTTCAATCACTTTTGCACTCAAGGCATCATATGCTCCAGGAGCCACCAATATATCTTTGCTCTGTAATAGGTTTCTTAAAATACCTGTTTTGCTCAAGCTTTTCCTCCTC
>CAZLMD010000013.1:19050-24233 GCA_964560535.1 uncultured Atribacterota bacterium | reverse complement strand
AATCTTAGTATTCTACCGTTTATTTTTTGCTTGTAAACCCAACATCTTGTTAATTGCTTTTAAATAGGCTTTAGTGCTTGCCTCTAAGGTATCTGTACTAACAGCTTTACCGATAAAGGAGCAACCATTGTCTTTGATCTCGACAAATGCCTCTCCCTGTGCATCCTTTCCTCTGGTTAAAGCCCTTATATAATAATCTGATAATTTTACTTTTACCCCGGTAATCCGGTCAATCGCATTAAAAATAGCATCAACAGGCCCATCTCCACAGGCAGCATCATCATATATCTCGTCTTCTTTAGCCAGTTTAACAGTAGCAGTAGGTAGAATACTATTCCCTGTTGAAACATGAAAATATTTCAATTCATATATGTCGACCATATCATCAACCAATGTTTCCGACATTAATGCTATCAGATCTTCAGAGTAAACCTCTTTTTTCTTATCTGCTAACAACTTAAATTGCTCAAACAATTTATTCAATTTTTCCCGATCGAGCTCATATCCCAGTTGGGCTAATCTACTTTTAAAAGCATTCCTTCCGGAATGTTTACCCAAAACTAACTGGTTACTCTCTAAACCAATGGTTTGTGGCTTCATAATCTCATAGGTTAAAGCATCTTTTAATACACCTGCTTGATGTATTCCTGCTTCATGTGCAAAGGCATTTTTACCAACAATAGCCTTATTAGGTTGTACTACAAAACCGGTTAAACGGCTAACCAATTTACTGATTGGATAGATATAGCTGGTATTAATTCCTGTGTAATTATGATAAAAATCTTTTCTGGTATGTATAGCCATAACAATTTCTTCTAGAGATGCATTACCAGCCCGCTCCCCGATACCATTAACAGTACACTCAATCTGTCTCACCCCATGCTTTATAGATTCTAAGGAATTTGCCACTGCCAACCCAAGGTCATTGTGGCAATGTACACTCAAGATGGCCTGGTCTATGTTTTCTACATTCTCTTTTATACCCTTTATTAATCCGGCAAACTCTTCCGGCTGAGCATAACCAACAGTATCAGGTATGTTGATAACAGTAGCCCCCGCCTTTATTGTCTCTGTAATAATCTGGTATAAAAATTCTGGTTCACTGCGGCTGGCATCTTCTGCAGAAAACTCTACATCCTGACAATAGCTCTTTGCCAGTTTAACAGCCGATACAGCCTGTCTTAAGACTTCTTGAGGAGTCTTTTCCAGTTTTAATTGCATATGTATAGGAGATGTGGCAATAAAAGTATGTATTCTTGGTTTTTGGGCATATTTTATAGCATCCCAGGCACATTTAATGTCCTGTTCGTCCGCCCGACACAAGGCTGCAATAGCAGGCCCTTTAATATTTTTTGCAATAGTTTCTACACCTTCAAAGTCACCGGGGGATGAGATAGGAAAACCGGCTTCAATAACATCAACATTCATTCTTTCTAAATTTCTGGCAATATCTAATTTTTCTTGAGTATTCAATGATGCCCCGGGACATTGTTCTCCATCACGTAATGTGGTATCAAATATGATAATTTTTTCTCCCACAATATACCTCCTTTTTAAAATTAATATTGTATTGTCAAATTTTTTAACCATTTCTAATATTATTTGACAATTATTCTTATTTTACTTATGCTTTTAACCCATTACTGCTATTCTTATTAATAGCAATTATGCCTGTTCTAACCACTTCTCTAATTCCGAAGGGTTTTAAAAGATCTAGAAATCCATTTATTTTCTCTTCATCTCCAGACATTTCAATAGTCATCGCATTCCTTTCTACAAATACCACTTTTGCTTTGAATATTTCCACTAATTGTATAATTTCCGAACGAACAGTTAGGGAATCCACATGGACTCTAACCAGAACCAACTCTCTTTCAATAATGCTTTCAGATGGAATATCTCTTACCCTGATAACATCAATTAATTTATTCAACTGTTTGATGATCTGCTCTAAAACCTTCTCATCACCACTTACTATTATAGTCATCCTGGAAATTCCAGGTATTTCTGAATGTCCTACTGCAATACTATCAATATTGAACCCTCTTCTGGTAAACAAGCCTGCTACCCTAGCCATCACTCCGGGTAAATCTTCTACTAAAATAGCTATAGTATGTTTCATTTAATCAACTCCTATCATTTGATTAATCGATGAATCCGGTTTCACCAGGGGGAAGATGTTCTCCTCTTTAGGTATGTGACAATCTATCAATACAAATTCATTTTTGTTAAATGCCTTTTCTAAGGCTGGTAAAAACTGATCTCTTTTATTAACACGAAAACCTGTGCCACCATATCCTTCCACAACTTTAATAAAATCTGGATTGCCTGAAAGCAATGTAGAAACATAACGCTTCTCATAGAATAACTCCTGTAACTGCCTCACCATTCCAAGATAACCATTATTCATCAGAATTACTATTATTGGTAAATGGTTATCTATTGCTGTGGCTAGCTCCTGGATATTCATTTGAAAGCCCCCATCACCTGTTATACAGATGACTGTCTTATCAGGACATCCTATTTTAGCTCCAATAGCTGCCGGTAAGCCAAAACCCATCGCCCCTAATCCTCCAGATGAAATAAAATGACGTGGGTGATTAACAAGAGCATAATGTGCTGCCCACATCTGATGTTGACCTACATCTGTTACAACAATAGCTTCTCCATCAAAAAATTCATTTAAACATTCTATTATAAATCTGGAACCTAAAAGAGAATCATCAATTTCTTTATTAACAACATCTTTCTCTTTAATTCTATCTATCTCGTTTAGCCATATACTCTGTTCTTTTTCCTCAAGATAATTATTCAATTGTGCCAGTATATTTTTTAGATCCCCTACAATAGGTATTTCAACCGTTATATTTTTTCCTATCTCTGCGGGATCAATATCTATATGGATTACTTCAGCCTCAGGACAAAATTTATTTAAATTGCCTGTAATTCTATCATCAAAGCGGGTTCCTAAAGCGATTATTAAATCTGCGCTACTGACTGCCTGATTAGCAGTATACTGTCCATACATTCCCAGCATACCCAAAAATAATGGATGGTTTTTAGGAAAACTGCCGATACCCATAAAAGTATTAAGAACAGGTGTATTGGTTTTGATAGCTATATTGAGCAATTCTGAAGCTGCATTACTGTTAACGACTCCGCCCCCGGCAATTATTACCGGTTTTTTTGCCTTCATCATCTTTTTAGCAGCTATTCTTATCTGTTTAAGGTGTCCTTTATAGGAGGGTTTATACCCCCTCCTGTTCACTTTTTCAGGATAATTAAAATTCGTCTTATCCTGTTGAATGTCTTTTGGTAAATCTATCAAAACAGGTCCCGGCCTCCCCGTTCTGGCAATATAGAAAGCCTCTTTTATTATCGATGGTAAATCTTCCACTTTTCTGGCAATATAGTTATGTTTTGTTATGGGAAGCGTTATTCCGGTAATATCGACTTCTTGAAAAACATCATTACCTACCATAGCAGTCGGCACCTGTCCCGTAATAGCCACTAATGGGACTGAATCCATATGTGCGTTTGCTAAACCGGTAATTAAGTTAGTTGCTCCTGGACCTGAAGTGACCACACACACCCCAACTTCACCTGTTGCCCTGGCATACCCATCAGCGGCATGTGCTGCCCCCTGTTCATGTCTGGTTAAAATATTTTTAAAGGGTAGTTTTTCATATTGTCCAAAAGTATCGTATAAAGGCATAATGGCTGCTCCGGGTATGCCAAAAATCACTTTTGCCTTTTCCTGTTTTAGACTTTCTACAATAATTTCGGTTCCAGTTAGTTCCATATTTTATCTCCATTTCCTTCTCATCTCTTTTCTGCGACAACTAGTTTTTAAGTGCTACATTTGTTAATTTTATATTTTTTACAATTTGTAGTAATTCCAATAATTAAAGACCCCGGCAGAAAGGCTCATATTTATCAGATAAGGAACCTTCCGCTGGGGTCTTTTTTACCCACGGTGTAATACGAATTTTTAGAAATAAAAACGTATTTTATACCACTTGGTCCAGACTTTCATTAAAAACGGAACCCTAGGTATACTTCCTTAAAATAAAAAAAATCGTCCCTGGCATAACAAGCCATATAGGGACGATTTTATCGTGTTACCACCCTATTTTGGTAGGAAAGCTGGGCTTTCTTCTACCCTCAATTTATTGTAAACATTAGAATTTGTTAACAACTTTGTTGTTTCAAATTATAAATTTTAGCACAAGAAGTGAGTTTCAGTAATTTTTGCTACCATATTCACACCAGTCTATGGCTCTCTTTAGCAAATCATTACTTACTGGTTTCTTAAAGAAGTAATTTTTGAAATTTTACTAATTAATTCTTGTTTTGTCAAATGGTATTACAATTATTTTTAAATAATTTCTTTATGTTTTTTATTTAAAAACTATTTTTAATTGATTATTTTAAGATCCGGATTGGCCTCTTTGACAACACCATATCTTCTAATGGGAAGGAAAGCATGAACCTGTTCTTTATATTTAACATAAATTTCGCCAAATTTTTCATGTAAGAACCTATTCTCTTTTATTGCTGAAAAAATTAAAAATAGTTTAATAAAACCAATAAAGATAAATACGATCACAGTCAGAAGGAGGGAGAATGGATTATTTTTAATAGCAATCATTATTCCGCCAATTATAAAAATATAAATCCCGGTATAAAGAGGATGTCTGATGAGAGCATATATGCCATATGTGATAATTCTGGTTGATGACAGTATATGTCCGGCCCAGGCATGGTATTTCCCTAAATCTATTTTAGCCTTTACTACTAAGAAAGTACCAATAAGGGTGAGAAAAAGACCGATATAGCTATGAAAAAATATATTTCTCAAATTGAATAAAACATAAACATATATAAATACGGGGATTACATAAAAATATTTTATAAGTGAAACTAATTTTTTATTTACCATTGGCTGCATCCCCTTTTTATTTCGGAAATCAGAGATGAAGAAAGTAAATATTATCAAAAAGACCAGCGCCAGAACCTGGAATATCTTTAAATTCATTAAGTATTTCCTTTGTCTTAGTATAATTATTGTTTCTTTTTATAATTTAAAATTATAAACATTTTACATTATACCACTTTTAACCATACCTTCATATTAAAACTGAAATTATCAGCATACCTACTTTTCTCTGCCCTATTATCAG
>CAZLMD010000013.1:12992-18950 GCA_964560535.1 uncultured Atribacterota bacterium | reverse complement strand
AAGTAATCATTTATACCATTCATAATTCCTGATGCCAGCTCTTTTTGATACTCTGGTTGTAATAGAAACCAATTGTCATCAGGATGCATCAAAAAAGCTGTTTCTACCAATATACCAGGTAAACGGGATTGTCTTAAAACTGCAAGATCAGGTCTTTCCCAAACTCTGGTTTTGGGAAGGCCGGTCTTTTTTGATAAACTATCAAGAATAATTTCAGCCAATTTCTTATTATGACTATAATTATAAAGTGTCATATGGCCATGGTAGTTAATAGCATCAGCTCCTTCTGCATGAGCATTAGCATGGATACTGATAAAAAGATCTGCATTCAACTCAAGGGCAATTTCCGTACGTTTTTGAAGGCTAATATTTACATCTTCTGAACGGGTCATTACCACTCTGGCACCCTTCTCTTCTAATAATTTTTGCAGATATTTACTAATCTCCAAAACAACATCCTTTTCATGCAATTCCCCTGGACCTATTGCTCCTGGAGAATTTCCGCCATGACCTGGATCTATCACTATTAATCTGTCTTTAAGCGGATTATCTTTTACAATATCTGGTAACTTTTTTACATTTATTACCAATCCTGAATCTCCCCAATAATAATTAAATCCTGTCAGTAAATGCTCTAATTTAATATCAATTTCCAAAATATTTGAAGATGTTTCCGGTAAAAAAGAGTTAATTTCAACAGCCTCAATAGAAGAAGCCTGTCCATTTATGGTAAGGCTATCATCCTGTCTGACACCAAATAAAATTACTTTGATTTTTTGAGATTCTTCTTCTATTAAGAAAGGGATATATTTAATATTATAAAAATGGATTTCTGTCTCAGTTGCTGTTTCTTCTAAGGCTATTTTCGAAATAATGGTATATGGATTTTCTTTTACATCCTTGATCTCTTTCACATCATCTTGATGAATTAAGTAATTTTCTGTTCCTAATTTTACTTTCAAGTATTCACCTGCTCTACCTGTGATTTTAAAGCGAGTATCTGGAAGCAAATCAAAATTTACAACCTGCGTAATCCAGCCATCTCCTCCGAGGGAAGTGCTTAAAAGGTTAAAAGAATCTTCCATGACATTATAAAACCTGGTTCTTTCATTGGTAACCTCTATGAAATGAGAGGATGTTTCAGAAAGAAAAGCTATCTTACCTGGTAGCTCCCTACTTGTTTGCTCATCTCCTCTTCGCAGAGTAACGGTTATTATTTGGGGAGTAGTGTCTGCTATGGAAAGAATATCCTCATTTTTTACTACATAGCTACCCAAATAAATACCCCTACCCTTTAAAGAAGATGTTGAAGGATCCAGCTCTACCATCGGTATTTCGTTTGAATTATTACCAATTCTAAATACAGCCTGGGCAGATGGGCTTCCCTGGATAATAACTCTCAATACATCTCCCTCTTTGAGCATCTGATCATGTCTTGGCTGTAGGTTAGCAGTGTGTATAGCCAGTGGCTCAGCAGACATTTCTTTCCAGAGTGGCTGGTAAATTATTGTTCTTTCCAGCCATGTCTCTTCTTCATCTATTGTCGCTATTACCTTAATAGGAAATTCTATCCCTTCAGGCACTTCAATCAGTGTGAGAAAATTCCCCGTTCTATAATCAAATTTCTCCACACTAACTCCATTTACGGTAACATTTACTTCTGGAGAAGGGGTGGTAGAACCAAATACAAAAATAGGATTTCCCCTTATAACTCTTCCATCTTGTCCGGGATAGGCTACTTTTAAAAATGGCTTTTCTATCTTTTTCTTTTGACTTTTTAATTTTACCTTTTCTAAAATTTCTATAGAAAAACCATTTTCGTAAACCTCTCTGGCAAAAACTCTCTGCTCTGTTCCCGGTATTTTCTCCAATAGATCAATAAATTCTTTCTCATATTCATCTAATTCTTCCAGTGCACCCAGATAAATAACAAAGATTGAAGGAAACCTATCTTCTAAGTATTCCTTAACATCTATTGCAAATGAATATTTTAAACCTGCTGAAAATATAATAGATATGATAAGCAGTGTTAGTAGCATATATTTTTTCATTTTTACCCTTATTATTATCTCCCTGATAGGTTTTATAAGGTCTTTTTATCTTATAAAATACTTTATTAAACTTTTTATCAGATCCAAGTATAAAGAAGTTTTGCGTTTATAATCTATTTACAGTTTAAATGTATTATCAACTAATATTTTTGGTTTTTAAACCTACAAACTGGCTATTATATAAATCTGCATAAAATCCATTCTGTTCGAGCAATTCCCTATGTGTTCCTCTTTCAATTATCTCTCCTCTTCTCATTACCAGTATCAGATCAGCTTCTCTAATAGTAGATAATCTGTGTGCGATTACAAAACTAGTCTTCCCCTCCATAAGGCTTAACATTGCTTTTTGAATAAGGATTTCTGTTCTGGTATCAACATTACTGGTAGCTTCATCCAGAATTAATATGGTTGGATCAGCCAAAATAGCCCTGGCAATAGTTAACAATTGCTTTTGTCCCTGAGAAAGGTTGCTGGCAGCTTCATCTATAATGGTATCGTATCCTGCTGGCAGTGTTCTGATAAAATGGTCTGCATAAGCCATTTTTGCAGCTTTAATAATATCTTCTTCAGAGGCATTCTCTTTACCATAGGCAATATTATCCCTGATACTCCCCTTGAACAACCAGGTATCCTGAAGAACCATACCAAAAAGACTTCTCAATTCTGTCCGCTTTAAATCATGGATATCAATGCCATCCAGTGTTATTTTTCCACTATTTATTTCATAAAAACGCATGAGTAAGTTGACTAAAGTAGTCTTGCCAGTCCCCGTAGGTCCTACTATAGCTATGGTTTGACCTTTCTGTACATCTAAATTTATGTCTTTTAAAACCATTTTTTCAGGAACATAGCCAAAATTAAGGTTATCCAGTTTAATATTTCCCTCAGGCTTTGAAAATAGTACAATATTTTCTTCATCTGGTGTCTGTTCGGCTTCATCAAGCACCTCAAAAACACGTTCAGCAGCAGCAATGGTAGACTGGATAATATTAGCAATATTAGCAGTTTGAACAATCGGTTGAGTAAATTGTCTGGAATACTGGATAAAAGCCTGAACATTGCCAATTGTTATAGAGTTTCTAGCTACTGCAATTCCTCCCAGAATAACTACAAGAACATAACTGATATTGCTGATAGCCATCATCAGTGGCATAATAATTCCAGAAATAAATTGTGCTTTCCAACCCGCATCAAAAAGCTGTATATTCAGTTTATTAAACCGTTCAATAGATTTTTTCTCATAATTAAAGGCTTTCACTATCGCGTGACCGGCATACATCTCTTCAACATGACCATTTAATTCTCCTAGAATATTCTGTTGCCGGATAAAATATCTCTGTGATTTTCCCGCAACAATTCTTGTAACTAAAATACTCAAAGGTAGGGTAAAAAAGATAATCAGGGACAGGAAAAGACTGATGGTTAACATCATAATAACAATACCGACCAATGATACAACTGAAGTAATAAATTGAGTTATACTCTGCTGTAATGTGCTACTTATAGTATCGATATCATTTGTGACACGACTGAGAATTTCTCCATGTGTTCTCCTATCAAAATAACTTAAAGGTAATCTAGATAACTTTGTACTGACACTTTTCCTCATCTCATATACAACTTTTTGGGTAACCCCAACCATTATATATTGTTGCAGATAAGTAAACAGGGAATTAAGAAAATAAAGTCCTACTAATATAAAAATTATATTTAAAATATATTCGAAGTCTATTGCAGCTCCTGGAACATTTCCTATTTTTAACAAATAACCTTCAAATAATTTTGTAGTTGCCCTGCCCATGACCCTGGGCGCTAAAACAACAAAAACAGAACTGGTAATAGAAGCTATAACAGCTAATAAGATCTTTAGCCAGTAGGGTTTTAAATATCCGATTAATCGCCTTAATGAGCCTGTAAAGTCTTTTGGTTTTTCAACAGGCCTGGACAAACCGCCATGGCTTCCCGGACCTCGCCCAAATCCCCTTGTGAGAGGTTGGGGCTTTACTCTTTTTTCACTCATATATCCCCTCTTCCGAAAGCTGTGAAGTCACAATCTCTTTATATACCTCACTTGTCTTAATCAGCTCCTGATGTGTGCCGATACCAACTATTTTTCCTTTATCTAATACAATAATCTGCTCTGCTCTCATAACTGTAGTCACCCTCTGCGCTATTATTAACACAATCTTATCTTTGGTCTCATTTTTTAACGCTTCCCTCAATCTTGACTCTGTCTTAAAATCTAGTGCCGAAAAGCTATCATCGAAAATAAATATTTCAGGATGTTTGGCTAAAGCCCTTGCTATGGACAAACGCTGTTTTTCACCACCAGATAAATTCCTTCCACCCTGAGAAATCAAAGAATCATACCCTTCAGGCATACGACTAATAAAATTTTCCGCTTGTGCAATGTCTGCTACCCTTTTTATTTCTTCGCGAGATATCTGATCATTTCCAAAACTAATATTTTCTGCAACAGTCCCGGTAAAAAGAGTAGCTTTTTGAGGAACCAGTCCTATCTTATCACGCAAGCTCTCTTGTGCGATATCTCTAATATCTATATTATTAATTAAAATACTTCCCTTTGTAACATCATAAAATCTTGGAATAAGGTTTATTAAAGTGGTCTTTCCTGAACCAGTGCTGCCAATAATTGCTGTTACTTCACCAGGATTAGCCTGAAATGAGATATCACAAACAGCATATTCTGTAGCATCCTGGTAGCAGAATGATACTTTGTCGAATTTAAGAAATACTTTTCCATGTTCTTCGGAACTGGTATCGTATGGAGTTTTAACACTTTTATAAGCATTATTCTTCTGTAAAAAAAGCTGTACTGGTGTTATCGAATCTTTAATATTAGACTCGACATCCAGAACCTCATTGATTCTTATTGCCGAGACTGAAGCTCTGGGAAACATTACAAACATCATAGAAAACATAATTAAAGAAAACATAATCTGTGAAGCATATTGCACAAAAGCCATCAAATCTCCAACCTGCATAATATTCAGATCAATTTTTATACTCCCTAACCAGAAAATTGCAACGATAGTCAGGTTAAGGATTAATATCATTACCGGCATTAATAGAGCCATAAGCACACTGACCCTTCGGGCAGTTTCTGTTAAATCATAATTACTCTTATCAAATCTATCTTTTTCATAGTCTTCTCTATTAAATGCTCTGATAACCCTGAGTCCGGTCAGGTATTCTCGCAGCACAGAATTAAGCTTATCTACCTTGATTTGCATTGATTGGAATAAGAACATGCTTCTTTTAGCAACAAAGTATATTATAATGGATAAGACGGGCAAGATACCCAATAAGAGCAGGGCTAATTCAGTATTTTTAGAAAAAGCCATAATAATGCCGCCTATAAAAAGCATAGGGGCTCTGAGAAACATTCTAAATAAAGTAACGGTTAGCTGTTGAATCTGGGTTATATCATTTGTTGTTCTCACTATTAACGAGTCAGTTCCTCTTTCATTGAAATCCTCTAAAGAAAAACTCTCTACTTTAGTAAAAACCATATTTCTAAGGTCTCTGGCAAAACCAATAGACAAACGAGATGATAGATAACTCCCAAAAATTGAAGCCGTCATAGCCACTAAAGCAATGAAGAGCATCAACCCACCAATCCGTAAAATATAGTTTATATCTCCGTCTACCACTCCTATGTCGACCACATTAGACATAAGGGTAGGCAAAAATAGTTCTGATATTGCCTGTAAAAAGACCAGAAGAATTATTCCAACAATTGAAACCCAGTAGGGTTTTAAATTCTTTAATAATTTTATCACCTATAATTACTCCCACAAAAAAATATCTTTTTGATGTATTTAATATTAATTATAAAAACTCTTTTATTCTCTCATATAAAATGATTTTTTACTATCTTATTTAA
>CAZLMD010000013.1:2480-12892 GCA_964560535.1 uncultured Atribacterota bacterium | reverse complement strand
GATGCTGCCTGCATGATGGAGGAGGTAGTAAAACGAATACCAACGATACCATCTGCACCCAACATTTTGGCTATCACAATCATACGATCAATAGCCTGTTCCCGTGATTCAGATAGTAATTTTGTATATTCTTCAATCTCTCCACCTACTATATTACGAAAGACAGCCATAACATCTTTCCCCATGTGGCGGGCTCTAACAGTATTACCTTTAACCAATCCTAAAGTTTGAGTAATTTCATATTCAGAAAAATAATTTTGAGTGGTTAATAACATTATCCCCTACGGCCTCCTTATTTATCAACATTCTTTGAATATCGGTCATTCTTATAACTTTTCACTCTATCACTCAATGCTTTAATAAAAAGCAATCCCAAACCGATTAGAGTGGCCAGACCTATTACTCCAAGCCAGGTATTTTGAAACATTCCAATAATCCAGGCAACAATCCATGCTACCGCCACTATAATTAAAATAATATATCCGGTTCTTTCCATACCAGTCCGCCTCTTTTAAAAAATATTTTTCTTTATTTATATGGGATTGAATAATAATGTATTCAGTGACTCAGAGATACTGGGATGTGAAAAGATAGCATCACGAAGCAAAGTATAAGGTAAACCGCCGAGCATTGCAATCTGCAAGGTAGCAATTATCTCACCACCCTCAATGCCAAGGATGGCTGCACCAATAATTTGATTATCTTTAGAATTAACAATTGCCTTCATTACACCTCTTGTTTCACCTGTCTCAATGGCACGGGCTACCTGGCTCATAGGTATTTTGAATACTTTATAATCATACCCGCTTTCCTTCGCTGCCTTCTCAGATAAACCAATACGTCCCAACTGGGGGTCAATAAAAACAACATATGGGAATTGCCTTCCTGAGGTACTGACATTACCCTTTTGCAGAATATTCTTACTTAAAATCCTATAGTCATCATAGGAAATGTGAGTAAATTGTGGTTCTCCATTCACATCACCGATAGCAAATATTCCCGGAACCTCTGTTTCCAGATATTCATCGACAGGTATAAAGCCATGTTTACCTGTCCTTATTCCTGTAGATTCAAGGTTTAAGCTGGCACTATTGGGGGTTCTTCCTGTTGCAACAAGCAGATGGCTGCCTTCAATAGTATGCTCTTTATCTTCTTTAATTGTTGTTAAAATAACTCTATCAGTCTCAGGGTTGCCCACTTTGATTGTTTTCATATTATAAAATATCTCAATCCCTTCCTTTTTAAGAATTGAATCTACTTCTGCAGCTATATCTTCATCTTCATTGGGAAGCAACTGCCGATCTAACTGAATAATAGTAACTTTACTGCCAAATCTTCTAAACATCTGCCCAAATTCCAGACCAATATACCCTCCGCCTATTACAAGTAAGTGTTCTGGCAACTTTTTTATTTCCATTATTGATGTAGAATTAAAAAATATTGATGATTCTAAACCATTAATTGCTGGTTTAGAAGGACTGGCACCTGTATTGATTATGATCAAATCAGACTTGGCAAAAGATTTTTCTCCATTATTTAAATCAATTTCAATAAGTTTTTTATCAATAAAATGTGCTTCGCCTTCTATAAGAGAAAGCCCTTTAATGGATAACAGCTGCCCGTAAAGTCCTTCTCTGAAATTTTCCACTATTTCTTCTTTTCGTTTCATTATTTTAGAAAAATTTACTGATTCAAAACTTGATTTTATGCCATATTCTTTTGCCTTACTTACAGTATGCGCAATTTTGGCTGATGCGATCAAAGTTTTAGTTGGAGTACAGGCTATGTTGATACAGGATCCGCCGACATATTTTCTCTCTACCAGTGCTACTTTCATCCCTGATTTCGCCAGTTCCATTGCGAGCGGCGTCCCACCCTGGCCAGACCCAATAATAATTGCATCAAAAACTTCAAATCCTTTGTTCATCTTTCCATCCTCCTTAAGGGAATTAGTTAATCTAACAATTCTGTAGATTTAAAGGAAATCTGATTAAAACTTTTTAATCAGTCTAAATACCAGAATATAAATTAATTAATTGATTACTTAAGGCAATGTAAGCAAAACGAAATTGACTAAACCTTATTACAGTGTACTGTCTTATTTCTGAAACAACTACTTAATTATTAAATTTTAAGATTAATTCATATAATAAAGTAAATATTCTTATTTTACATTATATTATACCATTCTACAATTCATCTTTAAAACCATAAAACCCGTACTAACCTGGCTTCTCCTTTAACAATAAAAGAAATTTATGAATCATTATGTTCACAGGAACTCTCTTTAAATAATACATTTTTTTTGTTATACTCATTTTAGAGGGGACAAATAGGAGGTAAATATTATGAAAAAGTTATTTCTCTTTTTAACAATTATATTTATTTCAATCAGTCTAATTGCCTGTAATAATCCATTGGAAAAAAAAGAAGCAAAAAAAGGGCCAATCACAGTAGCTTCTTTTATTGACAGTGAGGGAGCTATTCTTGGACAAATGATGGTCATGCTATTAGAGCAGGAAGGCTTTGAGATAGAAGACAAAACAGAATTTGGAACACCAGACATTTTAAGAAAAGCACTGATGGCAGGAGAAGTAGACCTGGTTTTGGATTACACCGGTTCAGGCCAATATTATCACGATTTTGAAGATACGGATATCTGGTCTGATGCTAGAGAAGGATATCTGCTCACAAAAAGATTGGACAAAGAAGAGAACAATATTATCTGGTTAGAGCCCGCTAATGTCAATAATACTGAAGCTCTTGCGGTCAGGAAGGAATTCTCTGAAGAAAATAATATTAAAAATATGGAAGATTTGGCCAGGTATGTTAATGAAGGAGGATTTGTAAAACTGATAGCCTCTTCTTCTTTTGCAGAAAACATTAAAGGCTTGAGAGGCTTTGAAGAAGCATATGGGTTTAAACTTAACGCTGATCAACTTATACTTTTAGCTTCAGGTAATACCGCTGAAATGCTGAAAGCTCTGGTAGAAAAAACCAATGATGTTAACATATCGCTGGTATATGGTACAGACGGTGCTTTGGATAAAATGGATTTGGTTGTTTTAGATGACCCCAAAAGTATTCCACCAGTCTATCTTCCCGCACCTGTCCTTAAAGGGGCTATATATGAAAAGTATCCTGAAATTGAAAAACCATTAAACAGGTTATTTGAAAGTCTAACTGCAAGAACCCTTAGAGAATTAAACTCTAAAGTCGCCTATGATGGAATAGATCCAACAACAGTTGCCAGAGAATATCTTGAGGAAAATGAGATGTTAATTAAATAGGGGATTTACGATGCCTGAATCAGGGAAAAATATCTCTATTCTAGGAGCACTTATTACTACATTTTCTCTTCTTTTATTGAACTTCGCTGAATACAGACCTAATAGAGTGCTCTCGGGAACCAATATAAATGCCATGGAACTATTCGGTAATAACTTCTATTTGCTAATATTTTTCTCTCTTTTGATTGTTACTTTAACAATTATCAATCACAAAAAGTACAAGTTAACTATCGGCCTTACCTCTCTTATTACAATTGTATTGATTTTGTATTTTTTGGGCTTATCCTTAGATAAAGGAATTTTTAATATAATCCCAAATGGCAGAATGTCTCTAGGTATAGGGTTCTGGAGTATTTTTCTGGGGATAGATATGGTAATAGGTGGCTGCTTAAAAGGTGATAAAAAATATTTAATATACAGAAGGACTTTTTATTCTATCCTTCTTCTGGTAATCATTTATTTCTTGATAAACGGTCATCTGGACAATCTCTCAATAATGAAAGAATTTTTTAATAGAAGCCATTCTTTTTTTAGACAGGTGAGCAGACATTTTTCGTTATCATTTTTTTCAGTACTAATAGGCATTATTATCGGGATTCCAACAGGCATAATGCTTTATAAAGAAAGAAAAATAAATAGTACAATATTATTTTTAATCAATCTAGGACAGACAATTCCTACTTTATCCTTATTGGGAATCATTATGGTACCACTCGCTCTACTGGGTCAACGCAGTGAGTTTCTAAGAAATATTGGTATAAGCGGTGTAGGTTTTGCACCAGCATTTTTTGTATTGACAATATATGCCCTGTTTCCTATTGTACATAATACAATTGCGGGTTTAAAAATGATTGACCCTGACCTGGTAGAAACAGCCAGCGGCTTGGGCATGAAGAGTAATCAGATTTTTTGGAAGGTACAATTTCCCCTGTCTTTACCCATTATTTTGGGAGGTATCAGAATAGCAATGACTCAGTCTATTGGCAATACCATTCTGGCCGGGCTGATAGGGGGAGGAGGGTTAGGAAGTATTATATTCCTGGGACTTGCTCAGGCAGCACCAGATTTAATATTATTAGGCGTTATTCCTTTGATTGCCATGGCTTTTATTCTAGACTCTGTAATTTCATTTTTTATCATCTACTATAAAAAAAGGTATTTGGGGTTAATAGAATGATAGAACTTAAGAATATTACTAAAGAATATACTGATGTTACCGCATTAAAAGACTTCTCTATAGATATCCCCAAAGGAATTCTTATGGTTTTGCTCGGTCCATCCGGCTGTGGTAAATCAACTGTAATTAAGCTCATAAATCACCTGATTGAACCTACCCGCGGAGAAATATTTATTAATAATAAAAATATAAACAAAATGGATCTTATCAATCTTAGAAGGAGTATCGGCTATGTTATTCAAAGTACCGGCCTTTTCCCACATTATACTGTTTATGAAAATATAGCCATAGTGCCTCAACTTTTAAAATGGACCAGAAATGATATCGATCGTCGTGTTGATTACCTTCTTGATCTGGTAAGTTTGAGTAGAAATTACAAAAATAAATTCCCTTTTGAATTGTCCGGGGGTGAAGGTCAGAGAGTAGGTGTAGCCAGGGCATTGGCTGCTGATCCCCCCATTTTGCTTATGGACGAACCTTTCGGCTCTGTAGACCCGCTGAATAGAGAAAGATTACAAAAAGAATTCTATCGAATTCAAAGGGAACTTAAAAAAACTGTTCTTTTTGTTACACATGATGTTGAAGAAGCCATCAGGCTGGCAGATAAAATTGCTATAATGAAGACTGGCCAGCTTGCCTCTATAGGAAGTCCCTCAGATTTTATAACTGATAACAATGAAGAATATATTAAAGAATTTTTAGGAACCGAATATGTATTAAAACTTTTATCCAGGTTCGTGGTAAGGGATATCATGTATACAAACCCTGCTAAAGATAAGGATTATACTGACGTTTTAAAGATTAAATCAGAAAGCTCTGTTTCCAGTGCACTCTCTTTAATGATTTCCAAAGGATCAGATCTAATAGAAGTTGTCGATGAACAACAGACTGCTGTTGGATCAATAAGATTTGAAGATATCTTAATGAATGTTTTTGGGAGAGGAAAAAAATGAAAACAGAGAGAGATTCATTTTTTATTATTACAATTTTTCTTTTCACTCTATTTTTGATCAGTATTTTAAGATTTGATATTATTGAAAATATTCTAACCCTAATCATAAAACCAAAAAGTTTTTTCCTGGCAAGAACAAGCCTGTTTGAGATAGCTAAACAACATATTTTTATTGTCATTATTTCAAGTTCTTTATCTATTGCTGTAGCACTTGTTATTGCTATTCTAAGCAGATTATCTTTCATGAACGATTTTGAAGATTTTTTACTGAGTTTAGCGACCTTCGGACAGACTATTCCTACTGTTGCTATATTAGCTCTATTAATTCCTTTTTTGGGGTATGGGTTTAAACCAGCTCTCTTTGCTCTATTTATTTATGGATTTTTACCAGTATTAAGAAATACAATAGAGGGAATAAGTTCTATTCCCGAAGATATAAGAGAATCTGCCAGAGCTATGGGAATGAACAGTTTACAGGTAATTACTAAGGTAGAACTGCCTCTTGCCCTGCCAGCCATTTTAGCCGGCATAAGGATATCTTTGATACTGAATATTAGTGTGGCAACTATTGGAGCGACTGTTGGGCTCAGCGGATTCGGCACACTTATAGTAAATGGAATCAGAAGTGATGATACTATTATGATACTAAAAGGAGCACTTCCCGTATCCCTTCTCGCTCTTACAGTAGAAAGTCTATTTATAAATTTGGAAAAGAAATTTAGATTACCATCAATATCGGAATAATCTGCATGGTAAGTGATAAACTACAAAATAAACATATTAAAAAAGATATCAGACACCTTACATTTATAATCTTAGTAGATAACCATTCCTCTTAAGCCAATTTCTATGTTTTTTATAATCCGGCATATACATACCTACTTTAGACCAAAAAGATTTAGAATGGTTTTTCTCTAAAAGATGCATCAATTCATGTATGACAACATAATCGATAACCTCTAAAGGCGCCATGATAAGCCTGTACGAGAAGTTAAGATTACCTGACAAAGAACAAGAACCCCAGCGTTTTTTCGCATTAGAGATTTTTACTCTGTTATAAACAAGACCACACTGTTGTGAGTACTTACCAGCTCTTTCTAAAACTACTTGATAAGCAGCCTTTTTATACCATTTAAGAAAAACATCTTCTCGATTCAAAACCGCTTCTTTTAGAAAAAAATAATTACCACACAAGATTAAATCCTCGTCTAAATCATTATTTTTTACTATTTTCAAGCTGTGAACCCTTCCAAGATATAAAAACTTTTCCCCATTTACAAAACTTTTCTGACTATAGGATAAGTCTCTGGATAAAACCTCTTTTCTCTTTTTATTAATCCATTTGTGGTTTTTAATAACAATTCTCTCTATAGCCTCATCAGTTATGGACCAGGGAGCTCTGATAAGTAAAGTCGCGTCATCACTGATCTCAAATGCGATTGTTTTTCTATTAGAACGTATAATTTTATTGATTTTCATGAAACCTTCTATTCTATATAAGTATAAACTCGACCAAAGATATTTTAACTATCCCGACTCTTCCCGGTTAAAAAAAGGAAGGAAATACCTATTATGGCAACACTATATATCAGCCAGCTATTTCTATAACACCCACTGATATCGGCAATTAAACCGAAAAGAGGTGGGGCAACAATCATAACACCTCTCACAAAAAACAAAGCCAACCCTGTTGCAATACCAGCCCTCTTGCCTCCAGCAATCTCTCCTACTGTGGTTAAATATACTCCTGTCCAACCTATTACGAAAAAACCAAATAAAAAAGAGAAGATAGGGATATAAATTTTATTTAAAAAGGGATGGCATACAAAAATACCAAAAACCATATACATAATACCAGAAGATAGTCCGATTAAAAAAATACTAAATTGCCTGTCTGCTCTAAAAAATCTATCTGAAAAAAGGCCCCATCCTAAAAGTCCAGCCATTCCTCCTGAATGAAGAATGGCAAAATTTAAACCAGCAGAAACCTTGCTTATCATAAGATCTTCAGTAAGAAAAACTACAAAATGTGCCAGCAAAGCTCCTTCTGAGATACCAAATACTATTCCTAGAATACAAATTTTAAGTAGAGGCTTGTCTCTAATGATTGAAGATATATGTATCCAAAAGGTATTTTTTTCATCTTTAGATATATAGCCTGTCTCATGACTATTTTCTCTGTCTCTGTCTTGATATAGGATGTAAACAAAAAACCCTGTGACTAAAACTACTATTGCAGCAATACCGATAGCAATTCTCCAGCCATAAATTTCTCCCACAACAGGTAATAAGCTTGCACCCATAATACCTCCCAGACCAAATCCAGACTGAGTAATACCCATTGAAAAAGCTCTCTTTTCTTGAGGAATAGCGATCATAACTGCTTTGGTGGCTGATGGAGTTATAATACTAAACCCTAAACCGGTTAAAAAAGATAGTAACAAAATGAGGTTATAAAAAGGAGAAATTCCGTGAAGTAATAATAGAAAACCCATAGAACAGATGCCCAATATCATACTCTTTTTCGAACCTAAGTTATCGACTATATTGCCGGTAAATACAGATAGTATAGATGCGCTTATAAAGAAAAAAGCTGAATAATATCCAATCTGAGTTCGATTAAGTGCAAATTCTTCACGAACAAAAGGGAGTAACCCTAAAAACCCTGACTGTGCCAGGCTCAAGGCCAGATATGGAAGGAATAGTGCCACTAATATTTTTATCAGGCTATATTTTTCATCTGAATTCCTTCTGCTTTCAAAAATAATCTTCCGTTTATTTGGCATGTTATCTTTAGCTCTATTTCCTATAATATTGTATTAATTATTTTCTAAAATTGTTGTTTTAATCTCTTATACAGTTTCTTTTAGTTTAAAGAAAAAACATTATTCGTGATTATTTTAAATAATATTAGAATATATAATTATCAGACTTGTCCTTTTAAGTCAGTTTTTATTTTTAAGATTTATAAAAATACCCTAACACTATTAATTATATTGATTTATTACTTTATTACAATTTATTAAATTCTGGTGTTAATTCTACACCTGAAATATACTTTTTTTAAATTCAATTCAGTTGAATTTTTTATTAATTATATTAAATATGAGATTCTGTTATACAATTATGTTAGAATTGTGTGCTATAGTATACCAGAGATAAAGTGCTGCTTAAGTTCTTTATTTTTTATCAAATGGCTTTATTATCATTTTTTAAAAACAGATAGGGTATAATAAAATGAAAGTAAAAAGAATTCACCATATTGGTATTACTGTAAACAATCTGGAGAAAACTGTAAATTTTTATAAAAACATTATGGGTTTGAAATTATTAGTCCCCCCTACTGAGCCATCCCCTGAAATTGAAAATGGAAAGCCAGTAGGAGTAGATGGTGCAGTTATCAGGACCTGTTTATTTGAAGTTTCAGATAATCAAATTTTAGAATTTTTAGAATATCAATCTGAATCAGAAATAAAAGGTCCGATTCCTATGAATACAATCGGTGCACACCATCTTTCATTATCAGTCGACAATATAGATGGATTTGTTGAAAAACTAAAAAAATATGGTATAGAGTTTTTATATAAACCACTTGAAATAGAGAAAGGTTATCTCAAAGGGACTAAGTGGGTTTACTTTAAAGACCCTGAGGGGATCATAGTAGAGTTAATGGAAGAACCATATATTGATATATAACCATAAATTAAGAGAGGAAGGTTCCAAGCTTTTGTTTTTTATAAAACCTTCCTCTTCTAATTTATTTATAGTTTGTCAATATTTTATTGTTTTTTCTACTTTTCTACAGTTTCATACATATCTTGGCGGAATCATGAATTGCTTTCCTGAAATCTCCTGGAGCCTGTGAATCACCAACAAATATTACGTTATCAAACTTTTTCGCCAATTCAACACCGATAGTATTTTCAGGTACAACGCCACAAGCCAGAATTACGGTATCAAACCCATCAATTTCATCGAGCTGATTATAACGCCTAATTTGTAAGTTAAACCCTTTTTCTTCTCTTCTAATATCAAACACCTCTGTAGAAGTAAGGAATTTGATATTCCTTTTAATAAAACGATCCATCAATGATAGATGTGCATCATGGCTGATATCCAGAAGAACATCATGTAGCATCTCAAATACTACTATATTACGATTTTCATCTTCATCAAATAAATAGTCAGCTGTTTCTACTCCCAATGAGCTTCCACCAATGATTGCAATACTCTTACCGGCATGAACTTTACCGGCAATTATGTCTTCGGCAAATAATACCCCGTCACAATCAGTCCCTTTAATAGATCTGGGCACTAAAGGTTTACCTCCGGTAGCTATTATTACTAAATCTGGATTAAAGTCTTCTACTGCTTTAGTGCTCGCTTTTTCATTCAACCTGAGGTTAATATTCAATCGTTCTATTTCATTCTCATAATATTTCATCCATCGATCAATCAGTCCCTGTTTATCAGGGCGAACTCTAACCAGATGCATTTTACCGCCAATTTCTTCTTTTTCATCTATAATAGTTACATTATGACCTTTTATTGCTGCGATCCGTGCTGCTTCTAATCCAGCAGGGCCAGCCCCTACAACTAATATATTTTTAGAAGGGCCGATCTTCTTTAAATTTTCAGCAAATTCATGTTCAATACCGACAGCAGCATTAACTGTACAGCGCATATCTTCTGGCCAGACTCCTGCACTCTTAGAACAGCGCAAACATGGTCTGATCTCCTTGATTCTTCCCTCTCTTGCTTTAGTAAGAAGTTCTGGATCGGCAAACATAGGTCTACCAATTGCTACAAAATCTAAATTAGTTTCAGTTAATATTTTTTCAGCCTGGAATATATCCTCTACCGCGCCAGCACCTATTACTGGAATATCTGCACCCACAGCCTCTTTAATGCCTTCAGCTAAATGTATATTACAACCTGCTGGCATATCTGCGGGTAAGAAAGTAAAATGCCCACTGGGAGCCATTCCTGCTGT
>CAZLMD010000013.1:0-2380 GCA_964560535.1 uncultured Atribacterota bacterium | reverse complement strand
TATCCATGGCCACAATGAAGTTCTATTCCATCAAACCCAGCTTTTTTAGCCCTTAAAGCTGCATCTGCAAACTGTTGAACTAATGTTTTAATCTCTTCAACCTTCATCTCTCTGGTAGGATCTTTTCTTACCGGATCAGGGATTCCCGAGGGGCTCATAGTTTCGCCACCAGCTATCATCCCATAACGCTGGCGTCCTGAATGGTAGAGTTGCACTGAAGTCTTCACACCATAAGAATGGATCACATCCACTAATTTTTTCATTCCTTCAATAAAGCTGTCATCAGCCAGGCTTGTTTGATTAGGATGAGAACGGGCGCTGGTTAAGTTTATAGAAGTGGCATTGATAATAATCATGCCTGGTTTACCTTTAGCTCTTTCTTCATAATAATCAATAAGTCTCTGCTCTACATATCCACCGGAACCCGGGATATAGATAGCCATTGGTGGCATCACAATACGGTTAGCTATCTCTAGCTGTTTTGTCTTAAACTTGTATGGAGTAAATATATTTTTAAAATTATCACTCATTTATTTTTCTCCTCTAATTACTAAATATTACTAACTTTATTTTTCTATTTTCTTTTTTTAAATTTAGAATGGATTAAAAGAGGTTCTTAACCGGCCAATCCATTCGGCCAGCGTACTTCCAGTAAATATCTCAGATCTCCCTGTGCTTTTCTGAATTTCATCCAGTTGTTAATCCAGTTAATAGATCGTTGATCACCAAGTTTAACTGAAATATTGTTGCATTCAGTCGATAGTACGATCGGGTTACCTTGAGAATTTCGGAGGATATCTAAATCTGGTCTCAGCTGCAGCAGTTTTTTGGTTATAGCAGCCTCTACCCATGCATCAACTGCTCCTTCTTCCAGGAGGTCTGCTCCAATCATATACTCTTCCACATCAACTACCTCTGCTTTTGGGAAATGCCTTTCTAAGACCAGTCTATTAGAAGCTCCTTTAACACAGGCTATTTTCCTGTTGTCCTTTTTCAATTCATCCAGAGTATAGATATTCTTCTTGGAAATAACCGCTGAAATATTAAAGCAAAAGACTGTATCTGCAAAATCTATTTTGAAAGCTCTTTCGGGTGTGTTGGTGTGTTTCGGAAGTACGTCTACATCACCATTAATCAGTGCATCTATCTGCTCACCCCAGGGAATGTTAACCCACTCGGCTTCTACCCCCAAGTCTTCCGCCATCATCTTCATATAGTCAATGACTACACCTGCCGGCTGTCCGGTCTTGGGTTCAAAATAGTATTCATCAGGCATGCCCTCGTCCGGGTGCCTGGCAAGTTCAACTGCGACCCTCATTATTCCTTTTCTTCTAACACGATCAACCATTGATTCCGCTATTGGAGTATTCATCATATTTCCTCCTTCTTATTTAATAATTTTTACTTTTTAACTTACATTTTTTATATCTTTTAGATTATAGAGATAGTTATACTAAAATCAAGCTAAAGAGATTTGAAATAATTTGATAATTGATTGTACTTCTATCTCATAAACAAACCGCCATTAACATCAATTGTTTCACCGGTAATAAAATCATTATCTACTAAAAATTTTACTGCTGAAGCTATTTGATATACTTCACCAATTTTTTGTAATGGAGTGTCTCTGATAACCTCTCTAGTCTTTTCTGGAGAAACAAATCTTCTTACCAGAGGCGTATCAGTAAATCCCGGGGCTACAGCATTTACCCTGATATTTGGAGCAAGCTCTCTCGCTAATCCGCGTGTAAAAACATCCAGGGCTCCTTTAGAAGCTCCGTATGAGAGAGAATCTTTCGACCCATGCCTGATAGCAAGTGTTGTGATGTTTACAATAACAGACTCCGCTGATTTTTCTAATAAGCCGATACTTAATGATGACACTTTCATCGCTGAAAAGGTGTTTAAACTGAAGGTATCCACCATATTCTTCCAGGTTAAAGTCCTGGCAGTAAGTCTCTCAACTTCACCACCGGCATTATTAACTAAAACATCGAGCTTTGAATATTTTTCTTTAACTTTATCTATCAATTCAATACAGCCTTCCTCTGTTATTAGATTAGCCTGTACCAAAAAAGACTTACCCCCATGCTCCTCGACTATCCTGGCTGTTTCTTCAGCAGCATCCTTAGATCTGTTGTAATGTATTATAATATTATTGTTTTTGGCAAGTATTTTTGCAGTTTCTGCACCTATACCTGTACTTGCTCCGGTAATTAAAATAACTTTTGACATTTCCCTTCCTCTATCTAACGATATAGTTGTTACTCGATTGTTTTAAATTTCGGTTGCAGCTTTGGCTCCTTCGTAGATTGCCCTGGTAGTATCTCTCGGGCTACAAACATCACCTGCAATATATATATCGATATTGCTATCTTTT
>CAZLMD010000012.1:31132-33680 GCA_964560535.1 uncultured Atribacterota bacterium | reverse complement strand
AAAAAATTGTAAGACTATTTTAATAGGGGTAAGGCTTTTAGATACATATCGCAAAGATATATCTGAAAGCCTTAATTTAGTCCTCTTTCTACTTTACATAAGATATATTATCGGAAGATAGAATATTTTTATAATTAATTCTCTATATTTAATTTTAATAACCTTCTTCTCTCATTATATCTACAATCTTATCAATAACTTCACGGTTATCTTTGTAATCATCCATACTTATTTGATAGTCTACCTTAATCTGATTCTTAAACCAGCTTATTTGTCTTTTTGCAAAATGGCGAGTCTTTTTTTTAATTGTTTCTATAGCTTCATCTTTAGTCAATTTACCTTGTAAATATGACAATATCTGTTTATATCCTAATCCCTGCATCGCATTGAAGTTATCTATATTGCCATACTTTTTCATTAATAGTATGACTTCATCTATTAAACCATCTTCAATAATTTTATCTACACGGTCATCAATCCTTTTATATAAGACTTTTCTATTTCTAAAGATACTGATTAAACAATAGTTATTGTTTTTTAGATTGTCTGTTATTCCGGCATCTTTAATATCTTTTATAGAGGAATAATCTTGTTCTTCAGCTTTTTGATTATGTTTGTGGAAATATGATAATGGTTTTCCAGTCACAAGAAAAACCTCTAAACCCCTTATTATTCTCCTCATATCATTTACACTTATTTTTTTAGAATATTCTAAATCATATTTTTTCAGCTCTTCAAATAAGTAATTACTGCCCTTTTCATCAGCCAATTTTTGCAGCTTATCTCTTATATTCTGATTTCGGCCTGGACCTTCAAAAATCGGGTTGACCAATGATTTGATATAGAGGCCTGTCCCTCCAACAATTAAAGGTTTCTTACCTCTTTGCAATATATCGGAAATACATTTTTCTGCTTGTACAATATATTTTTTAACATCAAAACTCTCTGTAGGATCAACTATATCAATGCAATGATGTTTATACATTTCTAATTGTGTTTTTTTAGGTTTATCTGTGCCAATATCCATGTTCCTATATATTTGCATTGAATCTGCAGAAATTATTTCAATATCAGGCAAAATTTTTGCAATCTCAATAGATATTTCAGTCTTACCACTGGCAGTTGGGCCGGCCAGAATAACAATTCTTTTAGGACTTGACATCTATTAACTCCCCAAACAAAGTATATGAATCTGCCTTATTTATTCTTACATAAACAAGCCTGCCAATTAAATCGTTTTTATTTACATCTGGAAAGACAACAACCTTATTAGTCCTCGTCTTTCCCCAGTATTGATTTTCTATTCCTTTTTTTGACCTATTTTCAATTAACACTTCTACTGTACTGTTAATCAGGTTTTGATTAATTTCATTACTAATATTGTTTTGAATTTCCATCAATTTCCATAAGCGCTCTTTTTTGATTGAAAGAGGTATCTCTTTACATATGAAGGGAGATAGGGTATTTTCCCGGTTAGAGTAAATAAAATTGTAAGAAGAATCAAATCTAATATTCTGAACTGCTTTAATTGTTTCTTGAAAATCTTCTTCACTCTCACCAGGAAATCCCACCATTATATCTGTAGTTATGCTGGCATAAGGTATATACCTTCTAATGTTTTGAATAATATTATTGTATTGTTCCATATCATATTTTCTATTCATTTGTTTTAATACATTATCTGATCCAGATTGAAGCGGTAAGTGGATATGTTCGCAAATTTTGCTGTTATTCTTTATTATTTTGATCAATTCTAAATTAAAATCTTTTGGATGCGAGGTGGTAAATCTTATTCTTTCGATTCCGTTTATCTCATTAACTTTAGATAATAATGTTAAAAAATTATCTTCATTATTTAATCCTGTTCCATAAGAGTTAACATTTTGCCCTAATAACATCACTTCTTTGTATTTCTTACTGGCTAAAATCTCAATTTCTTTTAATATCTCATTAATAGGCCTGCTCTCTTCAAACCCTCTTGTGTATGGTACTATACAATAAGAGCAAAAATTATTGCATCCTTTCATTATTTGAATATATGCAGTAATTGAACTGGAATGCTTTACCGGCTTATCCTTCAAGTTTAATGGCATACTATTTTCACATAATACAATGGTTTTTTTTCTCTTTTTCTGCCAGAAAAGATTCATTATTTCGGGTAAAGAAGTTACCTGAGAAGGTCCGAATATCAGATCAATATATGGCATTTTCTTTTTAAGATTGTTGCTTTCTTTTTGTGCAAGACAACCACAAATCCCAAAAATTATTTCAGGTCTTTTCTTTTTAATTTTTCCGATTCTACCGGCAGCACTGTATATCTTTTGTTCTACTTTTTCTCTAACACAACAGGTATTTAAAATAATCAAATCAGCATCATCTATCTTCCCGGTATTAATATAGCCCATCTCTTCGAGTTGACCTACCAGATATTCAGAGTCATTTACATTCATCTGACATCCGAATGTTTTGATAAAATAAGATATTTTACTATTGCCCTCTCTTTTTCTAAAATAATTCATAGCTGAAAACTCCAATATACACCCATTTT
>CAZLMD010000012.1:27399-31032 GCA_964560535.1 uncultured Atribacterota bacterium | reverse complement strand
ATATTAACTAAATTAATTAAAATTAATTAAATAAAAAAGAAGGAGATATCTTAATACCTCCTTCTCCAATTTCAATTCCATAATTCTATATTCAATTACATGAAAATCTATTTAGCATACTCTATTGAACGAGTCTCTCTGATAACATTGATTTTTACCTGTCCAGGATAATCAATATTTTTTTCTATTTTTTTAGAGATATCTCTGGAAAGTTTTGTTGCTAAATAATCATCTATTTCTAATGGATTTACAATTATCCTTATTTCACGGCCAGCCTGAATAGCATAAGATTTCTCTACGCCTTCAAATGAATTGGCAATTTCTTCTAATTGCTGCAATCTCTTTATATAAGTTTCTAACATCTCTCTTCTTGCTCCAGGCCTGGAAGCAGAAATAGCGTCTGCTGCTTGTATTAAAATAGCTTCTGCTGTTTCAGGTTTCTCATCTTCGTGATGTGCTGCAATTGCATTTACTACCTTAGGTGATTCACCATTTTTTCTGGCAATATCTGCACCTATTAAAGCATGTGGCCCCTCTATTTCCATGTTAGCCGTTTTACCTATATCATGGAGAAGCCCTGCTCTTCGGCTTAAACTTGAATTCAAGCCAAGCTCATCAGCCATCATACCTGCAAAGTAAGCTACTTCTTTAGAATGTTGTAAAACGTTCTGTCCATAACTTGTCCTATATTTCAACTTTCCGAGTATGTTAATTAATTTTGGGTTTAAATTTCTAACATTTGTCTCAAATACAGCTTTTTCGCCTTCTTCTCTAATATTATTTTCTACAATCTTTTTTGAAGATTCAATTACTTCCTCGATCCTTGCCGGTTGAATCCTTCCATCTGTAATTAACTTTTCTAAAGCTATTCTTGCTATTTCGCGTCTAACTGGATCGAAACCAGAAATAATAACAGCTTCTGGTGTATCATCTACAATAAGGTCAACTCCGGCTATCCGCTCAAAAGTTCTTATATTTCTACCTTCTCTGCCAATTATACGACCTTTCATATCTTCATTTGGTAAATGTACTACAGATATCGTCGACTCAACTGTATATTCAGAGGAATAACGTTGAACTGCCATAGATAGAATGTTCTGTGCCTTTTTTTCACCTTCTTCTTTGGCTTTGTCTTCAATGTTTTTAATAATTTTACCTGCTTCATGACTCAATTCTTTTTCAAGGCGATCAAGGATTTCCTGTTTAGCTTCTTCAATATTTATCTGAGAAATCCTGAGTAGTTCATCTCTCTGTTTCTGATGAAGCCTATTGGTTTCTTGTAATTTTTGTTCAACCTCTTTTTCTTGTGCGTCAATCTGCTTTTGTTTATTTTCAATCACCTCAATTTTCTGGACTAAACTATTGCTCTTTTTTATAAGCTGTTCATTTATGCTCTCTAACTTGTTTCTTTTTTGCTGGCAATCTACTTCACTTTTCCTGATAATTTGGTATGCTTCTTCTTTGGCATGCAAATGAGCTTCTTTTTTGATTGATTCAGCTTCTTTTTTAGCATTTTCAATTATTGATTTGCCACTCTCTTCACAAGCCGATAATTTCGTTTTTGCAATAAAGTTAGCCATGAAAAAACCGAGAAATACTCCGATTAAAACTATTAAAATAGACAAAATGTATATGCTAATGGCTTTCACCCCCTATTCAATTTAAAAGGTACAAATTTTTATCATTTAAAATAATTTAAATTAACAATGTAACTTTCATAAATTTTTTAATTCTGTTTTTTTATAAAAAATAAATCTAATTTGGCACAAAACAGTAACTGATAAACTGTATAGTTAACTTAAATATTCTAACTCTTAATAAATTAAAAGTCAAATTAAACAAATCTATTAAATATATTCAATCTATATATCTTTGCGCTACACAATGCATTTCTATTCACTATCTGTATAACGACTATGAATCGCCCGGATGGTTGAGCTTGAAAATCCCTGGCTCTTTAATAATCGGCTAATTCTTGCTGGTTCGAGTTCCATATTCTTCGATCTGAGAGAATATTCCTTTCTTTTAATCAGTTCTTTTGCTAACAATATTTCGTTCTCATAATGCTCAAAAAAATAATCAATAACCTTGTGTATAGTATCTTCATCAATCCCTTTTTTAAATAACTCATTTTTTAGTTTAATTTTTCCGGCTGGCTTCTTATTAATTATATATTTTATCCATTGTAATGAAAATTCCCAATCATTAATATACTTCCTATTTTTAAGCCAATCGATAGTGTCTGTTATAATATTAGAATCATATTTTCTGCCATATAACTTATTTTTAATTTCCCATTCAGATCGCGGCCTGTAAGATAGAAAATTAAGCGCTTCATTCTTAGCTTTTGATAAATTAGAATTGTAATTAATCTTTTCCAAAATATCTTGCGGAACAGCCCTGTCTATATGGAGATCCAGGGTTTCTATAGCCGCATAATCTATCACACCATAAAGCTGATTATCTATATATATTTCTACCAAATTCGGGTTTTTTTTACTAATATTTATATCAGTTATTAGAGACTTCTGGTTCTTCATCTTCAGGGTATATATTTTCCAAATTGGGAATATTGGTAGCTTTCAATATTTTCTTTTCTATCTCTATGGCCAGCTCAGGGTTCTCCCTTAAAAAATTCTTTGCATTCTCTTTTCCCTGTCCCAGCTGTTGTTCATTATAAGAAAACCATGTACCAGATTTTTGGATTATGCCATACTTATTTCCTAAGCTCAATATGTCTCCCTCTTTTGAAATTCCTTTTCCAAAGATTATATCAAATTCTGCTTCCTGAAATGGGGGTGCCATCTTGTTTTTTACAACTTTAACCCTAACTTCTATTCCAATATTATCCTCATTTTTTTTAATGGAGGCTTTTCTTCTAATATCCAATCTGATTGAGGAGTAGAATTTTAAAGCCCTACCACCAGGGGTAGTTTCAGGATTTCCAAAGACAATTCCTATCTTCTCTCTTATCTGATTAACAAAGACTGTAGTAGTTCTCGATTTATTTATGATAGCCGTTAATTTTCTAAGTGCTTGGGACATTAAGCGTGCCTGTAAGCCCATGGAGGCATCACCCATATCTCCTTCTATTTCGGCTTTAGGTACCAGAGCTGCTACTGAATCAATAACAATGATATCAACAGCATTACTTCTTACCAGTGATTCAGTAATTTCTAGAGCTTGTTCTCCTGTATCCGGTTGAGAGATAATAAGCTCATCGATATCAATTCCAATATTTTTAGCATAAACTGGATCCAGGGCATGTTCTGCATCTATAAATGCTGCAATTCCTTTATTTTTTTGAGCCTCTGCAATCATATGCAAGGCTAGAGTAGTTTTTCCGGATGATTCAGGGCCATAGATCTCAACTATTCTCCCTCTTGGCACTCCCCCTATTCCAAGTGAAATGTCTAAAGCTAAAGAACCGGTAGATATAATATTGCTTCCAGTCACTTTTGGGCGGTCACCAAATTTCATTATAGAGCCTTTTCCAAAACGATGCTCTATATTATCCATGGCCATTTTTAAAGCCTTCTCTCTTTCATTAATATTGTTTTTACCCTCTTTCATAACTAATTATTCTCCTCTTTATGAATTGATTTCATTGTTACATATTTTTACATCTCTGTT
>CAZLMD010000012.1:15377-27299 GCA_964560535.1 uncultured Atribacterota bacterium | reverse complement strand
TATTTAATCCTTGCTAAAGTTAAATGTGGATGAAAATAATTTTCCTTTTTGTAGAATGATTCGGATTTTAAATTATTTTCAATTGATTGGAATGTTTTAATAATTGTATCATTTCCTTTTTCAATGCCTGCCCACAAGACCCTTGGTTTATATATATCAGGGAAGACACCTAAATTTTTAGAAAGAGTGATGGTGAATTGCTGTTGTCTGTGAGAAATATTTTGCAGAATGTCTATAGTTTTTTCAATTTCTTTGGAATTTATATTTCCTAAAAACTTTAACGATATGTGTATATTATTCTTTTCTACAAATTTAAGTTTAATGTTACACTGGCTTGCTATTTGCTGTATATTTTTTTGTAATTTGAAGATATAATCCCTTATTTCATCATCTAAATTAATCGCAATAAAGACCCTTTTTATATCACTAATTATAATACTCTACTCCATCTTTTTTAATATAACTTATTATTTCTTAAGTGTTTTTATCTGTTTTTTATATTTATCCCTAACCTTATTAAGAAAGCATATATATGATTCTGTTTTATAGTTCGGGTAAGTCCAATCTATAGGGCAAAATGTTCCATTAACAAATCTAAGTGTAATTTCAGCGTAAATCCCTTGGCAGATATAAATTCTTGCAGGACCATTCTTTGTGCTAGCCAGTATAAATTTATCCAACGCTATATAACCTGGATCAAAATTAACTCTTCTTTGCTTCTCTATTGGTTGGTTAGAATTATATTCATTTTCACAAAATAAATATTCCCACTTATTGCTTTTTAACTTAATTTGAGTTATTTGGTCAGGTAGAAATAATTCTTCGAAAGAAATTAATATCTGTTTTAAGTTATCCCCCATTTCATTGCGATAGTAACTGGTATAGTCAAATGGCTGATAATCGCTTTCCATATCTATGTTGCCGAAATGTTCCATTAAAAGGCATTTTGATTCATAAAAAAGCTTATCCTCGGCACTGATGATACTGAATATTAATTTTACTGGATTAGGACAAATTATCTTTCCCATTATATCGATTAATTGTTATCAGGAACAATTTGATAACTTACTAAAAATGCATCATCCAGAGGCTGTGGCTCTAAAACATTTCCACTATATGATACATTCGTTCTGTTCGGACTTGTTGTAACTAAGGTTACCATAGCATCTGATTTCACTATTATTTTTTCTTCATTCATAACAATGCCTTCAAACAATACCATATCATCCTGACTTATCCTTACCCAGCTCGGTTCATTAGCTGTTATCTCAATTGGTTTATAATCAGGCAATGGTGGCAATAAAACAAGCTCTTCCTCTTCTATGTCATCCTCTGATTCAAAATTTTCTTTAGCTATTTCAAGCATTTCCTGTTCAATTGTTTTTTCTTCAATGTTAGTATTGTTTTCTGCTATAGGTGTATGTGGCTCTCTAAATTTTTGTACAAATTGATTGATAATAAATACAAACCCACCAATTAAAAGTATTACCAGGGCAATTTTTAATATTGGTAGTATATTAATAGGTTTTTTTTCCTTCTTTATAACTGTTCTTTTTTCTTTTTGTGAAAAATATCTATTTCTCTTTTTTCTTTTTATCTGACGTTCTGGTTCAAGGATATTAGTGGGCTGTTCCCGCTGGTCTAAGAGCTGATCAATATAATTCTGATCTACCTGAAGATAATTAGCATAATTTCTCAAATAGCCAACAAAATAGGTTTTACCAGGAAGAACACTTTCATCCCCTTCTTCTATGGCAACTATATATTTTTTTCGTATCTTAAGGAATTGTTCCGCTTCATCCAGTGTAATTCCTAATTCAATTCTTTTATTTTTCAAGTATTCTCCGATTTCTTTCATCTTAAAACAATACTCCTATATTGTTATTTGTTGTAAAGATTTTAAGGCTGTAAAGTTACAAAATATTTTATTAAAACCCGAATAATTATGGAAAAATGGTTTAATAAACTCTATCAAATGATAACATAAAAAGTTGTATATTTGAACTAATTATTATTTAATTTGAATTGTGTATCAACTTATCTCTTTATCATATGGTATACCATCAGCTGCCGGTGCGGTTGCCCTTCCTATGGCGCCAACCAGGACAAATATCGCCAGAAGATATGGGACCATATTAATAAATTGCACAGGAATTGTATATACACCCTGTAATCTAATAGCCAGAGCTTCACCTGCTCCAAATAAAAGAGCTGCCCCTACAGTTCCAAACGGAGTCCATTTACCAAATATCATTGCAGCTAAAGCAATAAAACCCCTTCCCCCACTCATCTCCTTGACAAAAAAGTGAGCCTGCTCTATTGAGAGAACAGAACCTGCTAAACCTGCTAAACCCCCGGAAATCAGAACAGAGATATATCTCATATTAACAACATTAACCCCCAGGGTATCAGCAGCATGAGGGTATTCTCCAACCGAACGCATTCTTAAGCCAAAAGGAGTTTTGAAGATTAGTATATGTGATGCAACAACAATAATAAAGGTAATATATACCATCGGAGAATGGTGTGCAAAGATAACTATTAAACTCCTGATAATTGGAGTAGTTTCACCTGGATTAGGTATTTTAATTCCCCAGATGGGGAGGTTTTTTATCGCCATTATTTGTGTTTCATTAAACCAGAGCCAGCTCAGAAATACTGTTATACCGCTAGCAAATATGTTAATTGCAACACCGCTGACAATTTGATTAGCTTTAAAGGATACACAGGTGATAGCGTGGATTAAACCCATTAAGATGCCGCTGATTGCGGCAAACAATATCCCTATCCAAGCATTTCCTGAAAAATTAGTTGCAGCCACTGCAGTGAAGGCGCTAATTAACATAATTCCTTCTAATCCAATATTTACTACACCAGATTTTTCAGAAAAAACACCGCCTAAGCCTGCTAAACTAAGAGGAATAGCAATTCTTATCACAGAAGCAAAGAAATCAGGGTTTAAAATACTATTGATCATATTCCGCTTTCCTCCTTAAAATGACTCGTTTTATAAGCTCATCAGAAATAACTACTAAAATAACAATGACTGCCTGGATAACCATTATTAGCTCTCTCGGTATTTTGCCAGCAGTAAATATATTTACCAATGCGCCTCCATATGAGAGTGTGCCAAACAGAATGGCCGCTAATACCACACCAAGTGGGTGATTCTTACCCAATAATGCAACTGCAATACCATTAAAACCCAAGCCAAGAAAAAGTTCCTGTCGCCAGCGGAATTTATAACCCATTACTTCATTTGTCCCGACAAGACCTGCCAGAGCACCGCTGATCATCATTGCCAGTATGATATTTTTTGAAATGTTTATTCCTGCATATTCCGAAGCCATTCTATTGTATCCAACAGCTCTAATCTCGTAGCCCAGGCTTGTTTTCCAAAGAATATAGTATACTATTATTGCTGCAAGTAGTGCGATAAAGAAAGATATATTCAAAGGATTATGTGATGGAAATTGTATATTCACCTTGGATAATAAAGGGGCTATTCTTGGTAAACGTGCTGCTTCAGCTATCTCACTTGTATGTGGAATCATTTGCTGAACCCCAGCCATTCTCATTTCTTCTGTTGGAGGTGCCTTATATACTAATGCTAAATAAAAAGTTAAGGAAGTGGCAATCCAGTTCATCATTATGGTTATAATCACCTCATGTATACCCTTTTTAGCCTTTAGCAGGCCAGGCAATGCAGCCCAGAGAGCTCCTCCCAGGGCAGAGGTAGCGATAGTTAGAGGGATTAATAATACAGCCGGTAAATTTGTAAAGGTAAAGCCGACATAAGCAGCCATAAATGAGCCAACATAGACCTGTCCTTCACCCCCTATATTGAATAAACCACAACGGAAAGCGAAAGCAACGGCTAACCCGGTAAATATCAATGGTGTTGCCCTGAAAAGTACATTTCCCCATCCGTCCCGATTGCCTATAGCTAAGCCAAACATCATCTTATATACTTGAACCGGGTTTTCACCCATTAACAGGATAACTATTGAACCAACAATTAGAGCACCTATTATGGCAATAATAGGAGTAATCTTTTCAATTATCGAGAAAAAAAGGGCTGTTTTTTGTACATTTTCCTTACTCAAAAAATATTCCTCCTATAGAGCTATTTATCAGACCCTTGATTGTTTGCTAATATTTTTAACGCCAGTCATGAGTAGTCCCAGGTTGCTTCTATCTATATTTTCATTTTTTAGGATATCTACAATTCTCCCTTCATATATAACTGCTATTACATCACTTAAAGAGAGTATTTCATCTAATTCCGCTGAAACTAACAGTATAGCCTTCCCTTTACTTCTTTCGTTCAATATCTGTTTATGAACAAACTCAATTGACCCAACATCCAGTCCCCTGGTAGGCTGTGAGGCTATTAGAAGAATTGGGTCTCCTTGAAGTTCTCTTGCAACAATGACTTTTTGTTGATTACCACCTGATAATGATTTTAAAAGATTTTCTTTAACAGCAGGCCTTATATCATAATCTTTGATTAATTTCCTGGCATAGTTGTTAACTTCAGGAAAATCTATAAAATGACCTTTAACAAAAGGTGTCTTATAATGACTGCCTAACACAAGGTTTTCTGCAACTGAATAATCAGCAATAAACCCCCTCTTGCGTCTATCCTCTGGAATATGAGCAATGTGTAATTCTCTTATTTTTCTGGGACTTAACCCTGTTATATCCTGTTCATACAAATATATTTTACCACTGCTAATTGATCTTAAGCCAGTAATTATTTCTACCAATTCTGTTTGGCCATTACCCTCTACACCCGCTATTCCCAGTATCTGACCTTCTTTAATTGAAATATCAATATCTTTTAGGACAGGGTATTTATGCTGATTAAAAGCACTTACCCCTTCTAATCTCAGCACAGTTTTACCTGTCTGCTGTTCTATTTTATTTGTTGTTAACAAAACTTCTCTACCAACCATTAATGAAGCTATCTCGGAAGTATTCGTATGTCCAGTCTCTTTAGTTCCGACAACTTTTCCATTTCTCATTACTGTAACACGATCAGATATAGACATTACTTCATTTAGTTTATGTGTTATAAAAATAATTGTTTTCCCCTGCTCTTTTAGAGATTTCAATATATTGAATAATTCTTCTACTTCCTGTGGGGTTAAAACAGCAGTCGGCTCATCAAGTATCAGTATTTCCGCACCTCTATATAAAACTTTTATTATCTCAACTCTTTGCTGTATTCCAATTGAAATGTCTTCAATCTTAGCCCAGGGATCAATTTTAAAGCCATATTTATCTGAAAGATCTTTAATATCACCGGCAGCTCTTTGTAAATCAACGAAAAAATAATTCTTTCTTGGTTCCATTCCAAGTATTACATTTTCTACAACAGTTAAAGGGGGTACTAACATAAAATGCTGATGAACCATACCGATTCTATTTTCTATTGCTTTATTGGGATTATAAATATTGACCTTTTTCCCATTTATATATATCTCCCCCTCATCTGCCTGGTATAGACCATACAGTATGCTCATTAAGGTACTTTTCCCAGCACCATTCTCACCAACAAGTGCATGAATTTCTCCCTTTTTTACCATGAAATTTATTCTGTCATTTGCTTTGACCAGGGGAAAATATTTTGAAATATTTTTCATTTCTAAAATATATTTTGCCAATAAAAATCTCCATTATATTGTTTTAATATAAATATTAGAACAGGAAAGACCATCGGAGAGAATATTTTAAATCATTTTATTATCTATTATATATCTCTCTCCGATGGACTATTTTTTAAATTATATGGTAGATGGTACTTCTATTTCACCATCAATAATTCTCCTTTTTGCATCTTCCACCTGTTGAATCATCTCTTCAGTAATCAGGCTTTCATTGTATTCATCAACAGCATAGCCAACCCCATTATAAACCACATCACCTATTTGTACTTCCGTAGACAGATCAAAAACCTTAATTCCAGGTTCAAAAGTTCCCTCTATAATCGATTTAATAGTGAGGTAGACAGATACATCGACCTGTTTAAGCATACTGGTTAAACCAAAATTTTCTCCAGTCTCTTCAATATGCCCTAAATAGTCCTGGTTAGAATCTACTCCTATAACAAATTTCTTTCTTTCTTTTCCTGCTTCGTATACTCCAACACCGGTTAAACCAGAAGCATGCATAATTATATAGGCACCATTATCATACTGGGACAAGGCTAATTCTTTTCCTTTTACAGGATCTGCAAAAGCCTGTGGAGTATCACCGGCATATGCTGAAAGAATTTTACATTCCGGATAAACGTACTTAACCCCTGCTACATAACCGGCTTCAAATCTTTGAATTAATGGGACATTCATACCGCCAACAAAGCCTACCGTGTTCTCACCATCTTCCAAAGCTTTAAGCCCTGCTATCATCCCCGCTAAAAATGATCCTTCATGTTCTGCGAAGTTTAAAGAAGCTACATTGGGTTTTCCCAGAACGACTCCATCAACAATGGCAAATTTGGTATTTGGAAAATCATCTGAGGCTGGTCCAATACTATCTTCAAATAAGAACCCTACTCCAATAATAAGATCATAACCTATGCTCGCTAAATTTCTTATATTCACTTCTCTGTCAGCATCAGAACCCGGCTCAAGTTCAGTATGGGTAATCCCAAATTCTTCTGCAGCCCAAATTAAGCCACGGTAAGAGGAATCGTTAAAAGATTTGTCACCTTTCCCACCAATATCAAAGCATAGACCTACTTTAATATCACTTTGGGAAAAACAATTCATTGTTATTAAGGAAAACAGTACAACTGTTATTAATAGCAGAACCAAATTATTCTTGAAAAAAGATTTCATATTTTACAACTCCTTTTTTAAAAAAATACCTGGTCAAAATCCATTTTTGTATTAATTTACTAACTGATATACTATTCCTCCTTTCTTTTATATTTATGTTGATTTTTAAACTGCAAAGGTTAATGATTGCTGTGAGAGTGGTATGATTATTTGTAATGTATTTTTAATATGGGTATGTCTTATTTGTATATATAATAATACGTTCTTGTTCTTTAATCAATAAAATAATATTTATTCATTGAGAAGAATTGATTTATAAAATTAGATTTGTAATCATTTGTCAGAGTAATACTCTTCTTTAGTAAAAAGAATCTTTCTCGGGTTACGACCATCATAAGGGCCAACCAATCCCCTCTTTTCCATCTGATCAATCAATCTGGCTGCCCTGGTATAGCCAATCCTTAATTTTCTTTGCAAGATTGAGATAGAGGCTTGTTTGTTGTTTATAATAGTGTCAACAGCATCCTCAAATAATTCATCTTCCATTTCGCCATCAATTTCTTTTGTTTCATCTTCACTTTGCTGTAATTGCTCGATGATATTCTCATTATAATCTGGAGGGAGATTTTCTTTCGCCAAAAATGATACTATCTCTTTAATATCTTTTTCTGAAACAAAGGCACCCTGTGCCCTTATAGGTTTGGAGGCATTTATGGGGGAAAAGAGCATATCACCATTGCCAAGCAATTTCTCAGCACCATTGACATCTAAAATGGTTCTGGAATCCACCTGAGTCGATACTGCAAAAGCAATACGTGAAGGGAAGTTTATTTTTATTGAGCCGGTAATAATATCTACAGACGGTCTTTGGGTAGCAATGATAAGATGGATCCCGGTAGCCCTGGTCATTTGTGCCAGTCTGCATAAAGCCTCTTCGGCTTTTACTGGAGCAGAAAGCATCAAGTCGGCCAATTCATCGATGATAAATACAATATATGGCAAGTTGTTTTCTTCTTCAGATTTTACACTTTTTATATAGTCGTGATATCCTTTTAGATTTCTTACTCCTATCTCTGCAAATATTTTAAATCTTCTCTCCATTTCAGAAATTGCCCAATTAAAGACTTTATCCACTTTTTTTGTATTTGTTACAATGGGTGTTATCAGATGAGGTATGCCGTTATAAACATTTAGTTCAACCCTTTTTGGGTCTATTATTAAAAACTTAACTGCATCCGGGCCAAAACGGTAGATCAAGCTTAAAATGATAGTATTAAGACAGACACTCTTCCCTGAACCTGTTGAACCTGCTATGAGGAGATGGGGCAAATCAACCAGGTCAGCAATAATATTCTTCCCTCCAATGTCCTTACCCAATACTATAGGTAAAATATGGGAGTTGTTCTGATAATCTTTTGATTCAATAATTTCTCTTAATAAAACAATATTTTTTTCTTTGTTAGGCACTTCAATTCCGATAGCATTTTTACCTGGAATAGGAGCCTCAATCCTGACAGATGGTGATGCGAAAGCCAATGCAATATCATTGCTAAGGTTTGTAATTCTGGATACTTTTACTCCAGGTGCGGGTTGAACCTCATACCTCGTTACAGTTGGTCCCTTAGTAGCCCCTATTACTTTTCCTTGAATATTAAAATTGTCCAGCGTCCTCTGTAAAAGAGCAATATTTTCTTTAACTCTTTCAAGATCACGATCTTTATGCTCTTTTTTTATCTCACTTAATAGATTAACCGGGGGTGCATTATATGATTGGTCAGATATTTTTTCTGCTGTTCTATCTTTTGATGGGAAATCTATTGTTCTCTGGGTTGATTGTGCGGTCTTTTTATCTGCTTTGGATGTTCTATCTCTTTTGAATATTGGTTCCAATTTTATTTTTGTAACATCTTCTTTTGAAGAATAAATCTTAACAGATTTCTTAAAATCTACCTCTTTATCCTTCTTTTCTTTAGCCATTTTTACTGACAAGAAACTCATTACCGTATTAAAACCAATCTTTGCTTTATTGGCTATAAAGTTAATAATATACAAAAAAGATAGATCTGTAATAAATAATAATGAAATTAAACCAAGGGCTATAAGAAAAAGGTATGCACCGGTCAAACCGAAATAATTATTCAAATAACTTGCTGCATAATATCCAAATAGACCGCCACCTATTCCCTGAACAGATAATGTGTAGGCATTTTCAATATATATCAGCCTCAGGTGAATAAATGTTAAAAGTGTTAATATTAATGTTGTGATTCCAAACATTCTATTGTACAAGTTTAGAATATTAAAATCAGTTAGTAGATGAATTCCTTCAATCATTATAAAAACAAATATAAAATACTTACCCAAACCAATCAATCTATTGAGGTAATTGAAGACAGAGAGTAAGGTATAATTAATCTTTGCAGGAAATAAAAGGATATATAGATAATAGATAGCAATCAGGATTAAAGAAATTCCTATTATTTTTTTTTTCAATAAATGATTTTTTTTATTGGCTTTAGTCATTTACTTTCAACTTCCCATGTAAATAATTATTATAATAGTTGCAATAATCCAAAGGTAGTAACTAAAAAACCTTAATTTAAAATTAACTAACATCTTTGTGAATATTTTAACAGCAAAGCAACCGGAAATGAAAGCAGCGGCACCAGAAACTAATAAAATAGCAATATCTATATCTAATTGGACTATTTCTTTAACTTTATAGAGAGATGCTCCTAATATGATAGGAATTGATAAAATAAATGAATACTCTGCAGCAAATTTCCTTTCTAACTTTCTACCTAAAGCCATCATTATGGTAAATCCGGATCTTGATATACCTGGCATGATAGCAATTGCCTGAGCAAATCCGATGAATATCGCATCAACCCAATTTATCTCTCTTATAGTCTTAAATCCTCTATCAATATACCTGTCAGTCAAGAAGAGACAAAAGCCTGTTAAAATCAACATAAGTGAAATAATTAAAGGACTATTAAACATTTCTTCAATTGTTTTTTGAAACAGGTAGCCAATTATCGCTCCTGGCAGTGTACTAATAATCAATAGCCATGCAAATTTCGAGGAACTATCATCTTTGATATAGTTAATGAATGTAGGTAAGTGGTGTAATTTTGAAATACTTTTTATAAAAGAAAGAGCAATATCTCTGATTTTTTTTCTAAATAAATATATAACTGATAAAGAAGTACATAGATGAACAAAAACTTCAAAAGCAACACCGGGAATTTTAATATTTAAGATATATTGGCTTAATGCGAGATGTGCAGAACTACTAACTGGAAGGAATTCTGTTAATCCTTGTATAAGGCCAAGGAGAATGTAGTACACTAACTCCCTCCCTTTTTCATTAACAAAAGCGAATGTACACTTATTCTTCTAAAGTTTATAGTAATAAATCCCATTTACTCTATTGCTTTAATGCCGGAATGACCGAACCCACCTTCGCCTCTAATGGTATTGTCCAATTCTTTTATTTCTACCAATACAGCCTGGAATACTCTTTGTATTACCAATTGGGCAATACGATCCCCTCTGTTTATTTGAAATATTTCTTTACCATGATTTATTAAAATCACTTTTACTATACCACGATAATCCGCATCTATCGTTCCAGGGGAGTTGAGTACTGTAATACCATGTTTATAAGCCAATCCGCTTCTAGGTCTTATCTGTGCCTCGAAGCCTACCGGTAATGCTATCTTGAAACCGGTAGATATTAGTTTCCATTCTCCTGGAGCTATTTCTATTACACCGTTTTCAGCGCAATGTAAATCTATACCAGAAGAATGAATACTGGCAGTTTTTGGTAAAGGTATGTCTTCACAGCCTCTTTCTTTTTCAATTTTTACTTCAACTTTATTACAAATATTACTATTATTTATCATAATAAAAAACTGTCTTTTTATTTGTAATTATCTTTTCTGTGGTTTCTGCTATTAAAATGTTTTTCATTTTTTTCTGGCTTTGGCATCAAGTCTTTTTTGCTTAAATCAATCTTACCCTGTTGGTCAACTCCAATTACCTTTACCTGAATTTCTTCATCTGTTTTCAGGACATCTTCAACCCTATTGACATGTGAATAAGAGAGGTTTGATATATGTAAAAGACCTTCCACCCCGGGAAGTATCTCAACAAATGCACCATACTTAGTTATTCGCTTAACTTTTCCGTTATATATCTCACCTATTTTTATTTCCCTTACCAGTCCTTCAATAAGGTATTTTGCTTTTGCTATCTTTTCATCATCATCAGCAGTTATAAATATTTCACCATTATCTTTTATATCGATACAGGTGTCAGATTCTTCAATTATTTTCTTTATATTTTTTCCGCTTGGACCTATAAGGCTTCCTATTTTATCTGTGCTAATCTTGATAATAAGCATCTTCGGAACATAAGCAGATAGCTCAGTTTTGGGTTTAGAAATTGTGTTATTCATTTTTTCTAAAATATATAGACGACCCTTTCTAGACCTTTCCATAATATCTCTTAAAATATCAAGGGATACCCCATCTATTTTAAGGTCCATCTGTATAGCAGTTATACCGTCTTCAGAACCAGCTGCTTTAAAATCCATATCACCATAATGATCTTCTATGCCAAGAATATCGGTTAATATTTCGTATTTTCCCTCTTCTTTAACCAGGCCCATAGCAATACCTGCAACTGCTTTTTTTACAGGAACTCCGGCATCCATCAAAGAAAGGCTGGTTCCACACACACTTGCCATAGATGATGAACCATTCGATTCCAATATCTCTGATACTACACGAATAGTATAGGGAAAATCTATTTCTCCCGGAATAAGTGCTTTTAGTGCCTTTTCCGCCAAAGCACCATGTCCGATCTCTCTTCTGGATTGTGATCTTCTTGGTTTTACATCACCTACTGAAAAAGGAGGGAAATTGTAATGTAAGTAAAATTTGCGGGTAGTATCCTCTTCTAAAGTATCTACAGACTGTTCATCTCTCACAGAACCTAATGTAGTAATAACCAATGCCTGTGTTTGACCTCTAGTAAAAAGGGCACTTCCATGTACTCTTGGTAAAATACCTATTTCACAATCGATAGATCTAATTTCATCAGGCTTTCTATGGTCAACTCTCATGCCTTT
>CAZLMD010000012.1:6217-15277 GCA_964560535.1 uncultured Atribacterota bacterium | reverse complement strand
CTAACCATTTGAGCAAGTTTTACCTGCATTTCAACAATCTTTTTAATCTCTTCCTGTGCTTTCTCAATTGCAATCATGATTATTTCCTCTGGTAATTCCTTAGCTTCTCCCTCCAACATAATCACTGATTCTTTTGTTCCAGCAACCACTATATTAAGCTGACATTCTTTGAGGTCTTCCACTGTAGGATTTATTAAATAATTGCCATCTGAATATCCTACACGTATGGCAGCAACAGGGTTGTAAAAAGGAATATCAGAAATAAAGAGTGCACAAGAAGCTCCGATAATAGAAATGATATCAGGGAGGTTCTCTTGATCATAAGATAAGACAGAAGTAATTATTTGCACATCGTTATAGTATCCTTCAGGAAATAGAGGACGTATCGGCCTGTCGATAAGCCGTGAGGTAAGGATTGCATTTTCACTCGGCTTCCCTTCTCGTTTAAAAAACCCACCCGGTATTTTACCGGCAGCATAAAATTTTTCTTCATAATCTACTAAAAGTGGGAAAAAGTCAGTCCCTTCTCTGGGCTCTTTGGAAGCAACTGCTGTAACGAGTACCACGGTCTCTCCACAGGTAACAGTAACTGAGCCGTTTGCCTGTTTAGCCAGCTTCCCCGTTTCTACTTTTATTGTCTTTCCATTAATTTCAATTTCAACATTATGAGTAACTATTTTAGACATAAATCAGATTTCTCCTTGAATAGACATTCAGTTCTTTTAGGCTCATTATTTCCTGAGATTCAACTGTTCAATTAATTGACGATATTTTTCTACATCATTATCTTTTAGATAATTTAGGAGGCTTCTTCTTTTCCCAACCATTCTTAGCAATCCATATTTTGAATGTTTATCCTTTTTATTTTCATTCAAATGCTTGGTCAGGCTATTTATTCTCTCAGTTAAAATAGCTACCTGAACTTCTGTTGATCCTGTGTCTACCTCATGATGCTGGTATTCTTTTATTATTTTATTTTTTAACTCTTTATTAACCATTTTGACTAAACTCTCCTTCTATCTTCTATGGTAATTATATATGATAATTAATAAATCATTATCCTTTTAATATAAATTTTAAAATAAGATTATCTCTTTTTAAACTGGTGTAAGTATGATGTCTGGGAAATTGACAGGAAAGTAGACTTTCTTTAACAGATATACCTTAAATGGGGAATTTTAACCTGCTTTAAATCCCTGAGTAATCCTACATCATTATTATATAATACCATAATTAAAATATTCATTCAAATATATTTTATAAAATTAGATAGCAAATTACGTCAGAGATCGTTCTATTACAAATCTGTTATAGAATAGTTTAATTATGGCTTATCAAGGCTCTAATCTAAAAAAGATGGTGTTGTTTGATTAACACTAAATCTTGCTTGTTTCATAAAATAAGCATCGGCAACCAGTTTATCTCTTTGAATTTGATGAATTAACTCTTCAAAGCTATTAAATTTTTCTTCTTCCCGTACTTTTTTAAGTATGGAAACAGAGATATTTTTTCCATATATATATTTATCATAATTAAATATATGTGCCTCAACAGTCACAAGATTATTAATTGATTCATTATTAAATGTGGGTTTGGTACCAATATTAACCAGTCCTTGATACTGCTCACCCAATATTTCTATTAAAGCTATATATACTCCGTTATGTGGCATCAATTTTTCAGAGGGAGGCTTTATATTGGCAGTAGGAAAGTTAAGCACTCTTTTTCCTCTTTTATCACCATGAACGACTTCTCCGTTAATCTGATAGTTATATCCTAAAAATTTATTAGCCTTATCTATATCACCATTTTTAAGACATTCTCTAATAATAGTACTGCTGATTATCTGTTCACCATTCATTTTTATCGGTTCCAGTACATAGCTTTTATAATTATATTTTTTACTTAACAATTTTAATAAATTTATGTCACCCTCTTTTCTATATCCGAAGCGGTAATTATATCCCGTAAAGACAGCACTCATGTTGAATTTGTCTAACAATATTTCTTTTATAAAGTTCTCACCGCTGATATTTTTTAACTTTTCGTTAAAGCTGAGAACGACTATTTTTTGAATTCCTATTTTTTTAATAAGTTTTGCCTTCTCCTGTAAAGTAGTAAGCAGGTGAAAATTGTTCTTTTTATTTATTATTTTCTCAGGATGAGGGTCTAATAAGATAACAGTACTTGAAGCATTTACCTTTTCGGCACTATTTACACATAGTTTTAATAAAGCCTGATGTCCTAAATGGACCCCATCAAAAAACCCGAGTGCTATATATGAGGGTGTTTTTTCACAACCCACCAGATCTTCTTTTAAAAAATAATCATATGGTATGAATTCCATGTAATTGTGTTACCTCTATATCTTGAATTGATTGTTATAAATATCAAATTATTTTCTTAATTGCGTAAATATTAGCTTTACAGCAGATTCTCCTGTTCAGACATATAATTCAAAACCCTGTCTGGAGTAATTATATAATCTTTTTGTTTTTCTGGTGATAATTTTATAATTTTTTCTAATGTAATGGATTGATCTATTGAAATATTGCCGACTTTAACCCTTCTAAGTGCAGAAAGGTATGCCCCACATCCCAAATATTCACCAATATCATTACACAGTGTTCTGATATATGTACCTTTGGAACACCATACCTTAAATGTGATACTAGGGTATTTATCTGATAACTTAGTGCTAATTATAGATAGCAGAGATATTTTAATCTTGCGAGGATCAACCTTTACTTCTATACCTTTTCTAGCCAGCACATATAGAGGCTTGCCCTTAGATTTTATTGCAGAAAACATCGGCGGAGTCTGCCATATATCTCCCTGGAATTTTCTAAAAACATTTTCAATATCTTCTTTGGAAAATTGAATATTTTTTTTAGTATTAACTCTGATTATCTTACCTGTTAGATCCTGAGTGTCTGTAGAAATGCCCAGTACCATTGTGCCTATATATGTTTTATCTAAATTAGAAAAAAAAGAGGCTTTTTTTGTAAACTTATTCAAACATAAAACTAGTAATCCGGTTGCAAAAGGATCAAGTGTTCCAGTATGACCAGCTTTGTTCAATTTTAAATATCTCTTTATTTTTAAAACCGTTTTAGCTGAAGTAATCCCTTCAGGCTTATCTATGAGAAGTATTCCATCTTTCATTATAAAAAACCTTATAAAATAGCCCTATGTTTTTAAGCAGCATAGAAATCTTTTATTAATTTATCGAGAACATCTTTTGCGATAATATCAATATCCCCTTCCACCTGGCAGCCAGAAGCATTCTGATGGCCTCCCCCTCCAAACTTTTGTGCAAAATGATCAACATTAAAACTTCCTTTGGAACGAAAGCTGATCTTAACCTTCCCATCTTTAGTCTCTCTGAATAAGACGGCAACTTGAACCTTTTTTATGCCAAGAATCTTATCTATTATTCCTTCAGTCTCTTCATCTTTTGCCAGAGTCTGTTCCATCATCTTCCTGGTAACAATAGTCCATGATATTCTGGATTTTGAATCAACCTGTAATTTTAGCAGGGATTCACCCAATAACTTTAGAGTAGAAACTCTATTATTACTATAAATATGATTAGAAATTTGATGTGGGTTTGCACCAGATTTTACTAAATGAAAGGCGGTCTGGAATGTTTCAGCTTTGGTATTAGCATAGCGGAAAGAACCTGTATCAGTGACTATAGCAGTAAACAGGGAGATGGCTATCTCCTCAGTTAAATCACAATTCAATTCTCTGCATAATTGGTAAATTATTTCTCCTACTGAGGAAGAGCTGGAATCTACATAATTAAAGTGTCCAAATTTAGTGTTGCTGATATGGTGATCTATATTAATAATTTTACAAAATTTATCGATTTCTAGTGGTATTTCACCAATTCTTTCTAAATTACTTGAATCCAGAACTACCAGTACCGTATCTTCTTCTATTTCAACAATATCGTCCTTCTTAAATGTATTACAGCATATTATATCATCAACACCAGGCATGAATCTATAAATATGTGGCACACGATCCTGGTTAACTATTTTTACCTCTTTTCCGAGCTGTTTCAATATATAATATAAGCCCAATTCGGAACCGAGGGCATCTCCATCTAAATTTGTGTGGGAAGTTATGATATATTTTTGATATTTTTTAAATAAATTTACAATTTCATTAATATTTTTATATTCCATTTTAAAGGTCACTATTTTTTCTTTCCTCTTCCAAATTACCAATTTTCATTATAAGTTTATGGATTTTTTCTAAATCCCGGTCTAGATGGAACGATATGGAAGGTATGAAGCGACTCTTTTTTAATTCATTGGCTAATTCTGACCTTATAAAATTTGTTGCACAATGTAGGCCTTTCAAGCATTTTTCCTGTTCAACCGGATCCCCTAAAATTGATATATATATCTTTGCACTTCTTAAATCATTGGATAGAGATATCCTGGTTATGGTTACAAAACCTATGCGGGGATCTTTTGTCTTCCTATATATAATTTGACTTATAGTTCTCTTTAATATTTTTTCTAAATGTTTCTTTTTTTGTTCTAAAACCATTTTATGTTTAACTCTCTTACTATTAATATGCTATGATTTAATTTATTGAAATGTGATAATCGATTAATTGCATTTCATGGTGTGTATCAGTGTAATTTATTATTTTTTGCATTATCCGGTCAATTAATTGACGATTATCTCCAATACAGGCAATCCCTATATGACTATTTTTTCGAAAATTTCTCTGGTCAAGCTCAACAATTGAAATATTGTATTTTCTTCTTAAGAAAGTAAAATATCCAGCTAATATTGATCTCTTATCTTTTAAAGAAAAGCTATTTGGAAAATACAGATAAATCTCACATATCCCGATTAACATGTCGATTATTCTTAATTATCAAAATAATTATTTTATTATTTCTTCACTTCTTTAAAATTGTAGAATACAATCTTATCTTCTATCTGGAAGTCTTCAAATTTCCCTATATGTATCCCGCACTCATAACCAGAGCTAACTTCTTTTACATCATCTTTAAAACGTTTAAGAGAAAAATCTTTTCCCTCATAAATTTTTTCCTCTTTACGTAAAACACGAATAAAGTCTTTTGTCGATAGCTTACCTTCTGTTACATAACATCCGGCAACAGCTCCAACTTTAGGTATTCTGAATATCTCTCTAACCTCAGCTATACCATTAACAACTTCCTCTAATTTCGGTTTTAAAAACCCTTTTAATGCTGCTTCAACATCTTCGATTAAATCATATATTATGTTATAAGTTCTAATTTCAACCTTTTCATTTTTTGCAATCTTTTGCGCGTTCTGATCAAGTACTACATTAAATCCGATAATAAGGGCATTAGAAGCAGATGCCAGCATTATATCAGTTTCAGTAATTGTGCCTATTCCTCCATGTATTATCTTAACCTCAACCTCTTCATTGCTCAATGGAGATAGTGTTTCCTGTATAGCATCAAGAGTTCCCTGAGTATCTGCTTTTAAAATAATATTTAATTCTTTAATTTTGCCTTTTTTCATCTCTTCAAATAGACGGTCCAGGGAGATTCGTTCTTCTTCTTTCTTCTCTTTTCGTCTTTCTTCTAATTCTCTTTCACCAATAATTATTTTTGCAAACTGGTCACTGGCGACTACCTGGAAAATATCTCCTGCATCAGGCATTTTATTGAATCCTGTTATCTCCACAGGAGTAGAAGGTCCTGCATATGTAAGATGCATACCCTTATCATCCATCATACTTCTAACTTTCCCATGTGCTTTTCCAATAACAAAGTAATCACCGACTTTTAAATGACCATCCTGTATCAACACTGTTACAAGTATGCCTTTCCCCTTATTCAACTTGGTCTCAATGACTACTCCTGTTGCAGGTAGTTTGGGATTGGCTTTTAATTCCAACATTTCTGCCTGTAACGAGATTAACTCTAACAACTCATCAATTCCTTTTTTTTGTAATGCAGATATTTCAGCTGTTAAAGTATCTCCACCCCAATCTTCTGGAACCAACTGGTACTTAGATAGTTCTTTTTTGACTTTATCCAGATTAGCATTTGCTTTATCAACCTTATTTATGGCTACGATTATTGGTACATTTGCCGCTCTGGCATGATTAATCGCCTCAACAGTTTGGGGCATTACACCATCATCAGCAGCAACAACAAGGACAACAATGTCTGTTGCTTTTACTCCACGAGCCCTGATATTGGTAAAAGCCTCATGTCCGGGTGTGTCAATAAATACAAATCTATTATCATTGAGATTAACAACATATGCACCAATATGTTGTGTAATTCCACCTGCTTCTTTTTCGGTGACATTAGATTTTCTAATAACATCAAGAAGTGTTGTTTTACCATGGTCTACATGTCCTACTATTGTAATAACAGGTGATCTATTAATTAATGGGCTTTTAGTATCTTTAGTTTTTTTAATACCAATTGTTTTTTTTAAAATATTTGAAGGACTAATTTCAAAATTATATAATTTCCCTATTTTTTCAACAATATCCCATGGTAATTCTCTCTCAATTGATGGCATCTTGCCTAAAGTAGAGGCTTGCTGCATAATTTTCGACAGGGGAATATCAAGTTTTTCTGATAATTCCTTCAGGCTTGGTAATTTATCTATTGTTACCAAATTTCTTTTTTTCTTTTTTTCTTCCTTAGCTTTTTTTCTCTCTTCAGAAATAGCATCTTTGATAATCTCGATCGTCTCCTTATCGAGTGTACTCATGTGATTTTTAACATCAATCCCCTCTTTTACTAAAAAGCTAATTAAATCCTTTGCGGGAATCTTTAAATCTTCAGCTACTTCATATACTCTTTTTTTCATACGCATTGACCTCCATCTCAACCGGCTTGTTAACAAGAAAAAACTTTTGCAGTTATTTTATAACACTATATTTATAACCTGATATTTTTAATGATTATTATGACTATTATGAGTATCTTCTATTGGAATAAATTTTTTTTCTAATTCATTTATTATTTCCAATGATAATTCGATTTTTAATGCTTTTCCTAATCTATTTTTTTTAATAGACTCTTGAAAACATATGTTATTATAACATATATATGCTCCCCGACCTGATTTCTTGCCAGTTTCATCTATTTCAACCAGGCCATCGGGTGTCCGAATAATTCTGAGCAAATCTCGTTTTGGTTTTTTTTCACGACATCCTATACATGTTCTATAGGGTATCTTTGGTGGTAACTTTTTTTTCTTCATAATTTTTCAGTAATACCTATTTTACCTGCTAACCATCTACGCCATTTCACCTAATTCCTGGCTCTGTTCAATCTTATTTTCCTGTCTGTATTGTGATTCACTCTTAATATCTATCTTCCAGCCAGTTAATTTAGCCGCTAATCGAGCATTCTGCCCTTCTTTACCAATAGATAAGGATAGTTGCTGATCCTGTACTACAACTAAAGCTGTTTTCTCTTTCTCCAATAATTCCACCAGTAATACTTTAGCAGGATTAAGTGAGTTAGCGATAAATATCTTGTCATCTTCATTCCATTTAATAATATCTATTTTTTCCTCTTGAAGCTCAGACATTATTGCTCTAATCCTTGCCCCTCTGTCTCCAATACATGAACCAATAGAGTCGACCATAGTGTCCCTTGAAGTAACCGCAATTTTGGATCTTTTGCCAGGCTCTCTTGCGATATACTTTATCTCTACTAATCCCTCATGGATTTCAGGGACTTCTAATTCAAATAATCGTTTCAATAGATCGGGATGTGTTCGAGAAAGTATAATTCTAGGTCCTTTCGATGTTTTCTTAACCTCAACCATGTAAAATTTCATTCTCTTCCCTTTGCTATAATCCTCACTCTTTACCTGTTCATTAGGTGGCAATATCGCTTCAGCTTTACCTAAATCTATTATATAGTTAAAATGCTCCTGGCGTTGAACAACCCCTGTTACTATGTCCCTTACTTTATCAATATACCTTTCATATACTGCTTTTCTCTCTGCTTCCCTTATTTTTTGAACAACGACCTGTTTTGCAGTCTGTGTAGCAATTCTGCCAAACTCTTCAGGTGTAATTTCAATACTTATTTCTTCTCCTAATTTTACAACACCTTTTTTATATTGCTGGGCTTGTTCTATATCTATTTCCAAAGAAGGTTTACTTATCTTTTCAACTACCACTTTTTTGGATAAAACCTGTACTTTCCCGCTCTCTTTGTTGATACTTATTTCTACATTATCTTTCCCTTGAGCATAGCTCTTCTTATAAGCTGAAGTAAGAGAAACTTCAATGGCATCAATTATTGCCTCTTTTGGTATTCCTTTTTCTTTTTCTAATTCATCGAGTACTTTGACCAGATCAATATTCATAATATTTATTCCTCCTCTCCAATTCAAGATGGTAGAGCAGTGTTTATTAGCTGTCTCCTTAATATTTTGTATTGAATCTTTTTATCTTAATTCTCATCTAATATATCTAAGTTTAGAATTACAAAACAAAAGAGTGGTTCTTGAACCACTCTTTAACAGATTTAAGATGTTTTATAATTTATAATATTATATCATAGAAATAATAAATATCAAATTCTTAATTTAAGCTATATCTATTGACTCCAGATTATCCTTTTATTACGCTATTTTTCCCAAAGCATAGTTATTCTCTGTTGATAAAATTTTTACTTTAACCATTTCTCCTTTATCAACAATTACATTGTTAAGATAAACTTTAATAAAATTATCAGTTAATCCATAAGCAGAATTTATTCCATTTTTTTGTTCTTTAATTTCAATTAAAACATTTTTTTCTTTTCCAATATTGCTCTTTATAAAAGCAAGAGTGAGTTCATTGGAAAGACTGATCAGCTGCCTGCTTCGATTTTTAATTATTTTTTCTTCAATCTTATCTGGCATAAAAGAGGCAGTATTTATTGTCCTTTCTGAATATGGGAATACATGTATTTTGCTAAAACCACAATTTTTTGCCATAGCTACTGTATTTTCAAACGCCTTATCATCTTCACCAGGAAATCCAACGATTATATCAGTAGTAATAGCAATATC
>CAZLMD010000012.1:4026-6117 GCA_964560535.1 uncultured Atribacterota bacterium | reverse complement strand
CCTGATAAAACTTTCAGCTCTTCTGATATCGGCGGTATTTGTTTTAATATATTAAAGATATCCTCTTTATAATAATTACCGGCAATTAATGTAACATCTTTACATTTTTTGATATCAGGTAGATTAGATTGCACAGCACACCCTGTTACAACAATCTTCGCACAGGGATTTAACCTGGCAGCCTTTCGAATCATCTGTTTTGATTTTCTTTCAGCCTCATTAGTAACGGCACAGGTATTTATAATATAGATATCTGCATTTTTACCCTGCTCAACAATCTCATAACCATTACTCAAGAATGCTTGTTTTAATGCACCAGTCTCATACTGATTTACTTTGCAGCCCATTGTCTTAAAGCATACTTTCTTTGTCAATTCATTCACCGATAATTATTTTTTGGAAAAAGAATCTTTCACTTTTTTAAAAATGCTCTTTTCACCCATTTTCTCTAAATCTTCTCCCATTTCTTGAGCCAGGTCATAAACTATCTTTTTCGCCTTTGCATTTAATTTTTTAGGAATCTCGACTATTACCTTTACATTCTCATCCCCTCTATTTCTAGAACCAAGAATATATGCACCTTTTCCTCTCAGTCTAAAAACGGTGTCACTCTGAGTTCCGGCAGGTATCTTCATTTTCACTCTACCTTCTAAAGTCGGAACAGTAGTCTCTCCACCTAAAATAGCTTTAGTTAAACTAATTTTGTGTTCATAATATATGTCTGCACCACTACGTTTAAATGAAGGATGTTCCTTCACAAATAAGAATATAAACAGGTCTCCAGAGGGACCGCCATTTTCTCCCGGTTCTCCCAGGCCAGCCAGTCTAAGCCTGTGGCCGCTCTCAACACCAGCCAGTATCTTTACATTTATTTTCTTTTTTTTCCTAATTTTTCCTGTACCACGGCAAAGATCACATGGGTCCTCTATAATCGTTCCCTCACCTTTACATCCCGGACAGGATTGTATATTTATAGTTTTTCCGAAAATTGTATTTTGAGCAATTCTTATCTCTCCGCTTCCTTTACAATCAGGACAGGCCTTTCTCGTTGTTCCAGGTTTTGCACCACTCCCCTTGCATTTTGAACAGTCTTCCCAGGCAGGTACCTCAATCTTCTTTTCTGCACCAAAAGCGGCTTCCTTTAAAGTTATTTCCAGATCATACCTCAGATCAGAACCCCTTCTTGTTCTATCACGCCGATAGGCTCTCCGGGTACCTCCACCAAAAAAACTTTCAAAAATATCACTAAAACCAAATTCACTGCCCTCTCCGAAAATGTCTCCAAAATCGAATCCTGCACCAAATTCCGGAGCATCAGCTGTACCATATTGATCATACTTTGCCTTCTTCTCAGGATCACTCAATATGGCGTAAGCCTCACCAATCTCCTTAAACTTTTTCTCTGCTTCTTCTTTATTATCCGGATTGGAGTCAGGATGGTATTTAAAAGCAAGTTTACGGAATGCCTTTTTTATATCTTCCTGACTGGCATCTCTGTTTATTCCTAATATCTGGTAATAATCCTTGTTAGCCAAAATTACAAACCTCTTCAATATATTTATATAGATATAAATTTTACTTGCTGAATACCTGAATAACAGTACATACTTATTCAGGTATTCAGCAAGACTTTAAAATAATATTTGTTATTTAAAGATATCTCTTTAATAAACAGTTTTACTTGGAATTATCGCCATCTTCTTCTTTGTATTCAGCATCAAAGATCTTCTCATCCTGTTGAGTATCCTGTGTGCTTCCTGTCTCCTGCTCAGAAGATGAAGTATCAGAATATGCCTGTTGTTCCTGTTCCGGCTGTGACTGTTTATATATCTCTTCAGCTAATTTATGAGAAGATTCTGTTAATTTCTCAATACCATCTTTCATTCCTTCAATATTGTTATCTTCAGTAGCCTTTTTTAACTGACTTATCTTCTCATTAATATCATTTTTTAAACTATCACTAACCTTATCTTCAGAATCTTTAAGTGTTTTTTCAGTTGAGTAGATCAGAGTATCTGCCTGATTATGTAATTCCACTCTTTCTTTTTGTTTGATATCATCTTCTGCAAACTGTTCTGCCTCTTTAATCTT
>CAZLMD010000012.1:0-3926 GCA_964560535.1 uncultured Atribacterota bacterium | reverse complement strand
ATATCAACAGCAGTCTGGTTATCAGCTGCAGTGGAGAATGTCTGATTCCTTGATGCAGGAATAGTAGTATTTCTCTCAATCAATTTAGTGAATACTCCACCCAATGTTTCTATACCAAGTGAGAGTGGTGTAACATCTAATAGCTGAATATCTTTGACTTCACCTTTTAGTTTTCCAGCCTGTATTGCCGCACCCATTGACACAACTTCATCCGGGTTGACACCCTTATGTGGCTCTTTCCCAAATATTTGTTTAACAATTTCATGAACTTTAGGCATTCTTGTCTGGCCGCCTACTAAAATAACTTCATCAATCTCTTCAGCAGTCAGCTTCGCATCTTCTAATGCTTTCTTGCAAGGCTCAATAGTTCTGGCTAATAAATCTTCAGTCAATTGCTCTAATTTAGCCCTGGTTAAGGTATAGTTGAGATGTTTAGGACCACTGGTATCAGCAGTTATAAAGGGTAAGTTTATTTCAGTGCTCAAAGAGGAAGACAGTTCACATTTAGCCTTTTCTGCTGCCTCTTTCAATCTTTGTAATGCCATATGATCTTTGCCTAAATTTATACCCTGTTCCTTTTCAAAACTATCTATCAACCAGTTTATAACTCGTTGGTCTAAATCATCTCCACCAAGGAAGGTATCACCATTGGTAGATTTTACCTCAAATATCCCTTCTCCTATATCTAATATAGAGATATCAAAGGTTCCTCCACCCAGGTCAAATACCGCAATTTTTTCATTCTTCTCTTTATCCAATCCATATGCCAATGCGGCAGCAGTAGGCTCATTAATTATTCTTAAAACATTTAAGCCTGCTATTCTTCCCGCAGCCTTAGTCGCCTCTCTCTGATTGTCATTAAAATAGGCGGGGACTGTAATTACCGCATCTTTTATCTCTTCACCCAGATGATCTTCAGCCGATTGTTTCAGTTTTTGTAAAACCATGGCTGATATCTCCTGTGGACTGTATAGTTTATCCTGGATTTTTATCTTTACATCTGTATGTTCTCCCTCAGCAATATCATATGAAAGAACTTTTTTTATCTGTTGAACTTCCGGGTCTGTATAACGTCTTCCAATAAATCGCTTTACAGAGTAAACAGTATTTTTTGAATTGGTTACTGCCTGCCTTTTTGCCAGTAAGCCAACCAATCTTTCACCTTTTTTTGTGAAAGCAACCATTGAAGGTGTTGTTCTACTACCTTCTTTGTTTTCTATAACAACAGGATTTCCACCTTCTATAACAGCAACGGCTGAGTTAGTGGTACCTAAATCTATTCCAATTGCTTTTGCCATAATAATTTCTCCTTTTATATTAATTTAAAAAATAATAGATATTTTATAGAATTAGAATCTTTTCTTAAAAATTACCTATTTATTCTCATTTTCTTGTTCTTCTTGTTTTTCACAAAGCCCTTTAGATACTTTTACAACTGAGGGCCTCAAAACTTTCGATTTTAAGTAATAGCCTTTAACCATTTCTTCAACAACCGTATCTTCAGGATGTTCTTCAGATTCAACGTTCATAATAGCTTCATGACAGTATGGATCAAACTTTTCTCCAACAGCCATAATCGGTTTCAGGCCTTCTTTTTCTAAAATATTCTGAATATTTTTCAATATTCCTTTTAAACCTTCTTTTATATCTGCAACGTATTTTTTATTAGAATGCTCATCAGTATAGGAAGATGCTCTTTCCAGATTATCAATTACTGACAATAATTCGTAAATTAAATCCTGTTTGGCATATTCCATAAATTCATATTTTTTTCTCTCTTCTCTTTTTCTATAATTTTCAAAATCAGCCTGCATTCTAATCAATTGCTCTTTATAGGATTTTTCATTCTCCTTAGCCTTCTCAGATTCTGCCTCTATTTTCTTGCAATCTTCTTTTAAAGCAAGTAATTGCTTATCTCTGGAGGCTATCTCTTCAATTAACTCTGTTTTTTTCATCTTATTATATTCTTCTACCAGCAAATTAAATTCCTTCTCTTTATCATTTTGAAGTTTGTTGCAATCCATATTTACCACCTTTGATAAACATATTTATAATAATTTTTATTTACAGATTGATTGTCTTATTCAGACAACGCTTCACTCAATTCATTTGCAATAAAATCTAACACGGAAACGGATTTAGAATAATTCATTCTGGTTGGGCCTAAAACACTTATAGCCCCTCTTATCTTGCCTTTAAGGAGGTATTGTCTGGTAATTACACTGCAGTCTTCTACAGCCTCCTCACCCATCTCACTTCCTATAACAATATCAATCTGTTTTTTAAAAATAGATCTATTAATAATATTCTTGAGATTACTTTCTTCTTCAATAAAATCAAAAAAGTAGTTTAATCTTTCAATTTCCTTAAATTCCGGCTGTTTCAAGATATAGCTACGATTACCTAAAAAAAGTTTTGTTTCTTCTTCTGTGAAATCGAAACAATTCTCAATCAATTTCCAGATTGAGTCTAAAGTACGATATTTAAAATAATAACAGTATATCTGGCTTAACATTTCTTCGCTGACAACTTCTAAGCTTTTACCAAAAAACTCTTTCTTTATGATCTTTGAGATTGCCTTTAAATTTTCTTCAGAAATATCGCAATTCACTCTCATCATTTTTTGAAAAAATAGTCCGCTATTTGTAACCATTGTTGCCAGTATACGCTGATTATCTAAAGCCATAAAGTGAATATCTTTTAAAGTATCTTTTATCATATTTGGTGCTAACACCAGACCGAGATTGTGTGTTAATCTAGAAATCAGTACAGATGTAATTTTCATTACCTCATTATAGTCCCTGGCTATATTGTATTCTTCCCTGATTTCTTGCTTCTCTTCTTCACTCAAATATTCAACATCTCTTTGCATCAATTGATCTACATAGAATCGATAACCCCTGTCTGTAGGGATTCTCCCTGCAGAAGTATGCGGTTTTTTTAAAAGACCACATTCCTCCAATAATTTCAGATCATTTCGAACAGTTGCGGTACTGATATCTAGCGCGTAAAAAGAAACGATCATCTCAGAGCTTACCGGCTCTGCTTTAGTTATATAAAGATGCACTACTGCATTAAATATAGTGCTCATTCTCTCATTCATAATCATATCTCTTACCTCAAATTAGCACTCTCATCCTTAGAGTGCTAAATTCTTTTTTAGAATATCACTCAACAGGCTTTTTGTCAATACTGACTAATGAAATAATATATCAACACAATATAACCACTCAATCCATAAATTCTATAAATACGTTATTTGCCAATAAAATACCCTGTTTTGTAAGATGATAATGTGTCTCATTTTCTGCAAGCAGGCCTTGTGTCTTTAAAAATTCTAATTCTTTATGAAATATTTCTTCAATCTCCATATCGAATAAATGCTTAAATTCTTTTTTAGCCAGACCTTCTATGGTTCTTAATCGCAAAATTATGGTTTCCACCATTCTCTCTCTAAAAGGCAGTATTTCCTGGAAGTTTATTGGCAAAATACCATAGTCTAATAAAAGAATATATTTATTCAGATCCCGCATATTTTTATACCGTTTATAGTCCAAATAAGAAGATGATTCAACTCCGACACCTAAGTAAGGTTGGTTTTTCCAATAGATCTGATTATGAATACATCTTTTCCCGGGTAAGGCAAAATTGGATATTTCATAATGTTCATAACCATTTGCAGTCAGAGTATCTATGGCTTCTAAAAAAAGCTGATTGATAAAAGAATCTGAAGGAATCTTTACCTTTCCCTCTTTTACAAATTCAAATAAAGCGGTACCGGGTTCTATGGTAAGAGCATATAGTGATATGTGTTCAGGTTTTAATGAAATAAGTTCTGACAATGTTTGCCTGAATTCTTTTCTACTTTCACCAGGTAAGCCAAACATAATATCTATATTAATATTTTTAAATCCAGCCTCTCTGGC
>CAZLMD010000011.1:17188-35336 GCA_964560535.1 uncultured Atribacterota bacterium | reverse complement strand
GCTTTTTCATTTATGTCCATTTTTATCTCCTTCTGTTTATTTTAGAATTGTTTGTCATTCTTTTCTGTATTTAGGTGGTTCGCTTTCATAAAGATTGTTCCCATGTGCATCAATACACACAATGGCAGGAAAATCTTCAACATAATAGCGATATATGGCTTCTGCTCCTAAGTCAGGATAGGCAATTACTTCAGATTTTTTTATAGTTCTGGAAATCAAGGCTGCTGCCCCTCCTACTGCTGCAAAATAGACAGCCTTATTCTTTTTCATACTTTCAACTACATCTTTCGAGCGCAGACCTTTGCCTATCATTCCTTTGAGCCCATTTTCTAACAGGGCTGGAGTGTAAGGATCCATTCTATAGCTAGTAGTTGGACCGGCAGGGCCACAGGCATAGCCTGGTCTGGCAGGCGCAGGTCCAACATAATAAATTATCTGTCCTGAGAGAGGAAATGGTAATTCTTTTCCTTCTCCAATCAACTCAAACAATCTTTTATGTGCTGCATCTCTTCCGGTATAAATATTTCCCGTTATCTTAACTGAATCGCCTGCTTTTAATTGTAATACTGTTTTTTCATCTAATGGGGTGGTAATTTTAATTTCTTCACTCATTATTTTAATCTCCTTTTACAAATCTATATAAATCAAATTTCTCCATAAGCATGGCGTGCAGCATGACAGCATATGTTTACTGCTACCGGCATACCTGCTATATGAGTAGGTAGATATTCAATATGAACTGCTAATGATGTAGTATTCCCGCCTAAACCAGCTGGTCCAATTCCTAATTTATTTATTTTTTCCAATGCCTCTTTCTCCATTTGAGCATATTTAGGGTTGGCATTGTATTCACCAATTGAACGGGCAGTAGCCTTTTTTGCTATTACCATAGCTTTGTCAGCGGTACCTCCTATCCCTACCCCAACAATTGTGGGTGGACAGGGATTTGGGCCAGCTTTTCTTACTGTATCTACAATAAAGTCTATTATGCCCTTAGATCCATGGGCAGCCGTTAACATTGCTAATCCGCTCATATTTTCGCTACCAAAACCTTTTGGCAAAACTGTTATTTTTATCTTATCCCCAGGTATAATATCAGTATAAATAAAGGCTGGAGTATTTGTTGTGGTATTTTTACGGTCAAATACAGGATCATCAACTACAGATTTTCTTAAATATCCTTCTTTGTATGCTGATTCTACACCTTTATTGATTGCCTCCACATAGTCTCCATTAACAATACATGCATCCTGTCCTACTTCAACAAATAATACTGCTAAACCGGTATCCTGACATATTGCAAGTTTTTCGGATGAGGCTAAACGATTATTCTCAATAATCATCTTCAATGCATCCTGTCCTACTTTTGATTCTTCTTTCTGCAAAGCTTTTTCCAGTGCGTCTAAGACATCTTTGCCTATATTGAAATTGGCTTCTAGAAACAAGCTTTCTACCTTATCAGAAATTTCTCTAGCTTCAATTTTTCTCATTGTTTTTGTCTCCTTTTGATCCATTCTTATCTTTTTATAGATATTGGCAGAGGTGTTGGGTATTGTATGGATTAGATATTTACACTATCCCTATATCTATGATATTCATTCTTTCTTAAAGTACTTGCTTTAAATTATTCTGTAATTTTTATGATTTGAGTCTTTGCTTTGAGATATTGTTAGAATAAAATATGCTTATTTTATTAAATCTGTTGTTCAATAAGTATTGTTATTGCTTAATAATTATTAAAACCTTGAATCTTGTGTGGTATTAAAGTCAGTAAAATTCGGGTTTTCAGGAAAAAGATTTTCCCTTTGTAATTAAAAAATGATTATCTACCTGAGTATTTCTAGTTATTCAGTGGTTACTTTTACTAAAATTATTATACTTTATACTGTGGTCTGCCGAGTAAAATAATCTAGTATCTTTTTAATATCAATTTTAACTAATTTGTTCTGCTTTTCTGCTTTAATTTTTATTAACCGATTTTGTCTGTGGTAATTATTACTTAATCATAGAAATAAAAAAAAGTCAAATATTTAACAAATTTAACTTTTTTTACAGATTATAGGCATACTTATCTGAAGCCTATATCCATTACTAATGCAAGTAGGTAGAGAGTGCATTTAGTATTAATGTTCTTTATTATAAAATAAGGAAGAAAAGAAATACTATTTTTTAAAAAATAGAGTTATAGTAAGTTTATTTCAAATTATTTTTTAAAAATATTAAAAGAATATGTTTGTTTTAAAATTTATTAACTAATTTGAGGCAAAATACTATTTCCATTTGGTATTATATAACTTTTAAAATCATTGCCATGTTTTTCTTTAACCATCTTAATAGCAGATTCTATGTTTTCGGCTGATTTCATAAACAACTTCTTTGTTTCTCCTTTACTTAGTGAAGATAAGAGAATAATATCTGCCTCTTTAGCTACTCTGGCAATAGCATAGGCTTTATGTCCACCCAATACAAAACATTTTTGTAGCCGTTCTTCTATATCTCTTATAGAGTTAGCTTCATCCAACCATTTTTCACAAATAGAGTTACCAATACCTTCTCTGCATTCTGCTAATAATACAATAGTGCCACCTTGTTTAACAGCATGGTAGGCATTGTCTAATGCTTTTTGAGCCTGATAGATATTAATATCCCTGGGATACCCCCCGGCACTAACAAAAACAACATCGGCCTTATCCTGTATAGGGGCAATATAGGTATTTTTACAGATTTCTACTCCTTTAAGCCATGATTCAATCAGTGAACCTGCTACAATATCAATAATATTTCCATCTTCATCAGTAACCGTATTAATGATAAAATCTACATTAACTTTTAATGCTGCTTCCATCATCTCTTCATGTGCCGGATTATCTATAAGGTTAGCAGTAATAGCACTGGGGTGTAACATATAGGAATGGTTTTTTTCTATGGTCTCCTTGCCACATATACCTGGATGTATTGATTTTCGTCCCCCGGAAAATCCGGCAATATAATGTGGAACAATAACTCCGGTGGTTATAATTAAATCTGCTTCTTTTACCAGAGGGTTAATGATTAAACGATTTCCACTGGCTAATCTATCTAATTCTATCAATTTTTCATCATCACACCTGTGATTAACAAAGCGATAAGAGGACACGAATGTCTTCCCAAATATTTTGATATTTTCCTCAGCAGTATTTCCTCTATGAGCACCAGTGGCAATTAAAAAAGTTATGTCATTTTTGTTAATACCAATATTCTTTAAATTTTGAAGTAATGGTGGCAAGAGAATATGATAGGGAGTTGGCCTGGTTATGTCATTTACAATAATTAAAATTTTTTGAGCATTTTTTCCTTTTACTAATTGTTCTAAAGGCAGGCAATTGATTGGTTTTAACAAAAGTCTTTCGAGCTTTTTTAAAGGCTCTTTTAAAGGTTTTGCTTTGTTGGAAGTAATTATATTTATGATATTTCTGGTTTCTAAATAAAATCCAATCTCTTTTTCACCATATTTTAAATTCAGCTTAACCTCATTATTAATCAAAAGTATGCTCTTTCTACTTCTTCAAAAATTTAGAAGGAAGTCTTGTTTTGCTGTTAAGTGGTTTATTAGTTTTATAATTATCTTTCTTATATTTTATATACAATATTTAAACATGGAAAATAATATTAGCCACTCAATAACAGAAAATCATTTTTTTAAAATATACTGTAAATCAAAAACTTTAATTATTTTAAATCTTTATTAACGATTAAAGGTTATTTTACGGTTCTTCAAATGAGTCTTGTAAATTTTGTAACTCATCGTTTTGTATAAAATCTTTTAGTATCTCTAAAACTTCTTCCAGCTGATTTAGTCGTTGCCCGTATAAAGCCCAGTTCCCTCCCCTTGAAGCATCCTTTGCTTCCATATAGTATTTTATTGCATTCTTAATAAAGTCGTTTAAGGTGACTCCTTCTTCTAGTATGATCTCACTCTTTTCTCTGCTCGGCATATCGAATAGTTTTCTAAGCGCCCTATCTAAGTCAGTATCCATAGTTAAATTTATCCCATCAGATACGATGACACGTCTCAATTGTGGTATTTCGCCCTTTTCTGCCCTGAGATACAATGGTTCAACATAGAGAACTGAGTCTTCAATAGGGATAGCGAGCAAGTTACCTCTAATTACTGTTGAGCCACTCTGACTCCATAGTGTTATCTGTTGTGAGATTTCAGAATCCTGGTCGATTAGAGCTTCCAATTGCATAGGGCCATAAATTAATTTATCTTTTGGAAATTTATATACCAGCATATTGCCATACTCCTCTCCATCATTGCGGGCAGCTAACCACGCAATCATATTGTTTTTATTAGTGGGAGTAAATGGCGTGATTAAAATAAATTCTTCTTTCTCAAAACCGGGTAATTTGGCTATGAGATAATATGGCTCTAAAATAATCTCTTCTGTGGCATAAATCTCATTTGGAATATTCCAGTAATCTTCTTTATTATAAAATACATCCGGGTTTTGCATATGGTAAGTGGAATACATTTCTGACTGTACTTTGAAAAGATCTATAGGGTAACGTATATGCTGACGAAGATCTTCTGGCATATCATTTATTGATTTAAACAAATCTGGAAAAATATTTTGATAGACCTGGATTATAGGATCTTCTGGTTCTACAACATAAAAATCTATATTACCATTGTATGCATCTACAACAATCTTTACTGAATTTCGGATATAGTTAAACAATTTATTGTATGGCCTCGAATAAGGAAAATGGTTGGAAATAGTATAAGCATCTTGAATCCAATGTAATTTCCCATCATTGGAGACAACAATATAAGGATCCTGGTCATAGACTAAGAATGGGGCAACTCTCATGGCACGATCCACTACATTTCTATATAACATTATTCTGCTATCCGGAGTAAAGCTTCCAGTTAAAAGTATGTTTACATCTTTGAAATGTATAGCAAACAACAGTCTGTGCCACAAAGAGGAGATAGAGATTCCGCCTGTTCCTTGATAATGTGTATATACATTTTCATTCCCTTTGGGATAGTCAAATTCTCTATTTTCTGTATTTACAATTACATAATTTTCCATTCTTTCACCATAGTATATTTCTGGCCTGGAAATATGTAAATCAACCGACGAAATCGGCGGAATATCTTTGACAAACAAATGTGGCAACCCATCAGGTTCCACCCTATTTACCGGTGCCATAACTGATCCATATCCATGAGTAAAAGTGAGGCGCTCATTGACCCATGTTTGTGCCTCACGAGCTAATTTTTTACTATTTAATTCTCGAGCAGCGATCATAACCTGTTGGTAATTACCATTTAAATAGTATCGGTCAATATCAACTCCAAAAAATTCATAATACAACCGAATTGCCTGGATCTGATTAAAAGTCTGTTCTAATGGCCTCCAATCCCATAAGCGAATATTATTTATAGTTTCCGGGTTATTTTGTATATCAGCATAACTTAAATGCCCTTCAAAAGGAAAATCCTCTTCTATTATTTTGTCCAGCCCAAAAGCCTTTCTGGTTAGTTCAATCTCGTTTATAAGATAGGGTCTTTCCCGGTCTAGTTCATTCGGCGATACCGTTACTCGCTGTATAGCTCCTGGTAAAAATCCTGACAGAACGAGATAAACTACTACTACGGAAACAATACTAATTATCGAGAATCTAATATCTTTTTTGTTAGAGTAAACTACCACTACAATTGCAGACACAATACAGAGTATCATAGATATCCTGTATGCCAATAGATTTATGTGAATATCAGTATAGCCAGCTCCATAGACTGCCCCTTGTGTAGAATAGAGTATCTTATGTGCATTAATCCAAAAATAGGCAGCTTGCAGCAGTAGGTATGTCCCAATTAATACAGAAATATGGAACTTCACAGGGGGGTCAATATTTATTGCGCGATACTCAAAACGTATAGTTCTCTTCACAAAATAAAGCAACACTATAATCAAAAGGATAAAACCAACGGCAAAACTCAGCCAATTTCGAATATATTCTAAGAAGGGAAGATTGAACAGATAAAAACCAATATCTTTGTTAAATACGGGATCATTCATACCTGCTGATACCTGATTTAAAAAGATTAAAATCTTCTCCCAATTGACTGATTCAGAAATACCCATAAATATGGATATGGCTACTGAAAATCCTAAAACAACCTTTTTGCTAAGCTGGAAATCTTGAAGGCTTTTATAGAATTCTATTTCTGGTCTGATTTCCTCTTGTTCAGAAAACTTAACTCTACTTACAGTTGGTACATAACGGCGAGCATAATTGAAGTTAACATAGCACAATATAAAAAACAGAACAGCAAAGAATATTCCAACCCAGAACTGTGTTAAAAGTATTTTCCAAAAAATTGTTGAATAGCCAATTGATTTCAACCAGGTCAGAGGTATATAAAATCGTCCTATAAAGGTTATTACAAGAACAATAAGTAGAGCTAATCCTATTAAGAACAACCTCGTTTTAGGGTTTTTTAATCCATTTTTCAAGCCTTTACTACCTCCTTTTTTAAAATATTCACAAAACACTAATCAAAACAATCTACTAAGTCTACCAAATCAATTATAACATTTATAATAGATTAATTAAAATTAGTATATTGGTACATTCATTCTTTTTGAATTATTTTTTTAAGATATTAGTATTAGTTGTTGTTATTGGTAACAAGAAATTCAATACATATAACACATATGTATAACTATATTGTTAAATCTTTATGCTACTATAATCTCTGATTCAAAAGAAACGATATTTTCTTATAGACTAGTAATGTTAATATACTGCTAATTATCCCCTTTAATATATTAAAAGGGATAATTGCAGGCAAAATAAGCTTCCAAACGATATCGCGACTAACCGCTAAATATAATGGAGTTATCAATAGATTAGCTGGAACCATAACGACAGTCATGGCTAGTGAACCTAGCATAAGGCCAATTATTGCTCCTTTACGATTATGTTTTTTTCGATAAATTAGTGCAGAAACTATTACAAAAGCACTGGTTGAAACAAAATTCATTAATGCCCCATAAGGCCCTCCTAACCCGGTAATCATAGCAAAAACTACTGCATAGATAAGTGTCATAAAAATACCTGCTTGCGGCCCAAACTTAAAAGCAGCGATCAATAAAAAAACATGACCGGGATCATATTCTAAAAAAGGTGCCTGAGGTAAAATGGGAAAATGAATAATATAGCCCGAAATCACCGCTAAAGCTATAAAGACAGCATAATAACTAATTTTTCTTGAACTCATTTTGTTTTCCTTTCTAAAAGCGAATAATTTTTTATTATAATAAATAAAGTTGCTAAAATAAAAAAAGCCCGCGAATTATCTTCGGGGCTTATCTGTCCATTAATAGCTCCTTCTTTCATCCAGACTTTACTGTCGGCTCCGGAATTGCACCGGATCAGTCAAAATAGACGCGTGGGCTCTTTATCTCTGTCTTTTTCCTGTCAGGTTAATCAGAAATAAATTACCACCGATCGGGAATTGACAATTATATTATAATAATTAATAATTGTCTCACCCTGCCCCGAAGAAGTTTTTTTATTTTGTAATAAACTTATATTAAATTTGAATAACTTATATTTTATACTACTTTTTACACCATATTGTCAAGATTTACTGGTAAGTATTTTAAAGTATTGTACACATTTCTTAAATATAGTATATCTTCTTATTATCTAATTCTTCGAATCTTCAAAAACCAGGAATCTATGGTTGACAAAATTTTCCTATCCATTATATTATTTTAGGCAATACATTTACAAAAAATATTTTAAATAAGGTATATTTATACCTACATGAGATTTACCATTTTTGTATGGTATACTTTTTTAAACATCTCAGAAAAAACAAATAATATCTATTGTAATGTTAAATTTTCCTATTTAAATTCAAAAAAAGTAATATTTTAATTACAGATGAGGAGAATATAAATAATGGCAGTCGTTATTGCTTTCGGAGTACAACCATGTCAGGCTGAGTCAGGTATGGGGGGATCAATATTAAAATTGACCGAATCAGCTCATCAGGTTACTATCATAGATCTTACTAATGGAAAATCTACTGAAAATCATCCATCTGATTACCTCAAGAAGGAAGCTATTAAATCCAGCCGCATACTTGGAATTGATGAAAGGATTACTTTAGATTACCAATATTCTGAATTAGAGAATAGACGAGAAATTAGAGAAGAAATTTCAGAAATTTATCAAAATATTTCTCCTGATATAATATTTGTTCCCTACCCAACTTATGGGAATCTTGAAATAAAAACAACTGCTAAAATATGTCATGGCTCTTTAATAAATTTGCAACAACGTGATTCTTTTTTTTTGAAAACCAAAATGTTTTATTATTTCGCCTCTCCATCAAATTACTTTGAAAAACCTTCCTTCATCATGGATATAAGCAAAGAAATTGAGATGAAAGTAGAAGCTTTAAAATGTTACGACTCACAATTCGGTAAAAATATTCAAATTAATACATTATTTGATAATATTTTAAGCTTAAACCGTTATTATGGTATGTTAATCGGAAAGAAATTTGGTGAATCTTTTATCACTAAAGAACCTCTAGAAATGAAGAACATTGAATTTATTATTTAACACTACTTTATTCAGACATGATCAAACAATATGGTTTAACAATATAGAAAACACAACCATTCCTAAAAGAGCAAAAGGGTATACCGCTCCATAGCCAGCTGCAGGGTCATCACAACCAACAGCATCAATCGCTGAACCCAAACCGGGAGTAGAGGTCATCCCTCCGCAAATTGCACCTGATAGCATTATCCAATTTATTTTAAAAAGGTATCTCCCTACTAAAAATCCAGTTATCATAGCAATAGAGCCAATAAATAAAGAAGAAAATACCAGATATACTCCTGGACCTGATAAAGAATCAATTACTCTATATCCATAGTTTAACCCTATAACGGCAAAGAAATAAGCCAGAGAAATTATTCTAATAGTGCCTAATACTCTGTTATCCATTCTGAAACAAAATGGCCCAATATTTCCTATATATCCCAGTATTAAAGCAGCAATCAACACCCCACCTGTTGAACCCAGACTTAAATCACCTAATGATGGTAAGGTGATTTTAAGAATACCTAGGAAATATCCCGCCAGACAGACCAAAGAAAAAGCACTGAGATCAAAATATACTTCTCTCATCTTCCTGACATTTTTTTTCTTATTTTTTTGTATCTCTTCTTCGTCATTCAATTCTTTTATTAATATCAGCTTCTCTTTATGTGCGTCTATTTTAAAAATAATAGGAAAAAAATTCATGGCAAAAATTACAATAATTACTCCAAAAGGATAGCCTACTGCATAGCCAGTGCCTACTGCAGCTTCTGAATTTTTAGTCAGAATAGCTTTTTCCTCCTCTGATAATAGAAAAGAAGGGTTTGTATCAAAATTGCCTTCATAACCAACAATATGTAAAATCCTTGTTCTTTCAGATTCATTTAGTTGTGAAAATCTTTCTGCTACTTCAGCAGAATGCACTCGTACCGACTCTAGTGCGGCTCCTAACCCTGGTGAACTTGTTAAAGCACCTGTATACACACCTGTATATAAATAGGGGTTTTCCACAGTATAAAGCAGACTGAAGCCGTAAGTTGTAGCAGCCCCTACAAAGGTAATTAAAAAACCGAGTATGATAAACTTTAAACCATATTTCTTTATTACCCTACCTACATCCCGGGCAGCAAGTAATCCGACTGAGGCAATAAATAATATCAGGAATAAATCAAAAAATCTTTTATCCACAATTTCTTTATCCAATATTTGTTGGGAAAGACCATAAAATTCACTATTTGGACTGATTGTTTGGATATATTTTGTTATTAACCAACCAACCCCTATACCAACAAACATTGAGCCGGATGTACTAAAATTAAATCTTCCCAGCTTAACATTTCCCACCATAATTCCTAAAAATACACAAAAACTTATTAAAACAATCGGGTTCAATATTAATGCAAACACTTATGTCGCCTTCTTTCTTTTAGCTATTAAAGATATTTAAACTTTTATTTTTAATATTAATCTAAAAATGTTTGTTTTGCAGGTCAGAACTCTTTATTATGTTTTTAACAATATTTATTAAATACTCTTTGTTATTGCTTTCTGGAGAGATTACTATTTTATTTAAAAGTAATTGAAGTATTTCCCCAATTCTTCTCCCCTCAGGTATTCCCATTTTTATTAAATCTTCACCCTTTATAGCCAGCCTGTCTAACGATACCGGTCTGTCTAACTGTAGCTCATTTTTAAGTAATCTTTCTTCTTTCACAATTGTTTTTAATTTTATACTATTTTGTTCCAATGATAACATTATTTTCTTTAAATAAAACATGGTTCTGGTATTTTCTTTCCCTAATTCTAACATATAATAACGGACATCCTTGTCAGAATTAAAGCTCATTTTCTCCCATTCTTTGCTTAGCAATATTTTTAATTTGTTTATAGTTTCCTTTTTAAATTTTAAATTGCATATTAAAGGTATAAAGAAATTTTGTGTGTGTTGGTATGTACTAAAAGATAGCCTTCCCCATAAAGCTAGTTGTGATGACAAGTCTTCTCTCAAATTGTTAATTGCCTGTAGAGCTATTTTGTCTTTTCTTGTATTCTTAAAAATCTTTTTAATTTTGTCCATATTGTAAATATATTTTTCTAAATCATAGTACCTTAACAGCAAAACTCCTTTTTTCGCATTAGAAGATTTAAAGATTAAACATATTTCTTCCCTGATTCTCTCTGGACTAACATGGCTGACCAAAACAGCATGCTTCATAATACTTGACCCGGTCTGCTTATTAATGGAGAATTTCAATTCACAGACAAATCTAACTGCCCTTAGCATTCTTAATGGATCTTCCTGAAAACAAATATCAGGGTTTAAGCTCCTGATAACTTTTTCTTTTATGTCTCGAAATCCATTAGCAGGGTCTAAAAAACCTATACTGGGATTCCATGCAATTGAATTGATACTAAAATCCCTACATAACAAATCTTTAATTATAAGGGAATGTCTACCTTTTTTCTTAAATAAAGATGCTTCTCTTACTCCTTTTTTACATCTGGCCTCAGAGATGTGATAGGCTTTAGAATTTTTTATAAGAGTAGCCGTCTGAAAGCTTTTCCCAATATATAGTACTTTCCAGTCATAGAAAATATTTTGAATTTGTTCAAGCCTGGCATCAGTAACAATGTCCCAATCTTTTACCGGTTTTCTACAGATTATATCTCTGACACACCCTCCTACCATAAATGCTGAAAAACCAAATTCTTCTAATTTTTTAATTATACTGATAACAGAATTAGGTATATTTTTCTTAACAGTTTCAGGAAAATCAAAAAAAGATTTATTCATATTTTATAGAACCTGAGAAGTTTTTATATTTATATGTTTGCCTGGCTGATCTGTTCCTTTTACAATTCTATTTAGACTTGGAAAATAATACAAATATTTTTATTAAATATATTCTTGACATATCTAAAAAAAATGTTATTATTGCTAATAAATAATATTGTTAAGAGCAACATTTGTTATATGAAAGATATTTATGAAATAATTTTAAAGCTAAAAACTTTCTGCCATTGCAATGAGAGTAGAATTAGTAGATACTGTCAAATAAGCCAGTCTGAATTGAAAGGCATCAAAGCAATGGGTGGGAAAGATTTTATTTCTTGTTCAGATTTTTCTAAAAAAATTGATCTATCCCCATCTCGTAGTAGCAGGATAATTGATAATATGGTTAAAAAAGGTCTTTTATTAAGGAAAACAAGTAAAGATGATCGCAGGTCTACTCTTCTTTATTTTACAAAAAAAGGATCTGATCTGAAGGAGAACATTGATCGGGAAGAAAAAAAATTTGAACAATTGTTATATTCAAAATTTGATATTGAAGATATTGATGTGATAAAAAAAGGGTTAAAATTATTAGAAAAAATAATAGAAAACAATATGTAAAGGAGATAATTATGTCAGAAAAAGGACTAATTGAAGTAAATGAAAGTAATTTTCAAGAGGAAGTTCTCGATTCTCCTCTTCCTGTATTGGTAGACATGTGGGCTCCCTGGTGCATGCCCTGTAGAATGATAGCACCTACCGTTGAAAAAATAGCAAAGGATAATGCCGATAAATTAAAGGTTTGTAAGTTAAATGTTGATGAAAACCAAAATATTGCTGTTCGTTATAGTATACAAGGTATCCCTGCTCTTTTAATATTTAAAGATGGCAAAGAACATGATCGAATCGTAGGAGCAGTTCCACCACAAGCAATTCAATCAAAATTAGATGCAGTACTCTAATTTTTGTTTAAACTCTTAAATTAATTGATTATATAAGGGCATGTATCTGCTGTTATAAAACTTTATAACAGATACATGCCCTTACTCTACATACCCTCTTTTCTAATTTCTATAAAACCCGGGAGTACATAGCAAACATAAATTATACCATTTCTATTCACAAGCCTATTTTTCAATTTATGAAAACTGAAGGTTTTTACTGTTTTTAATTAATGGTGTTTATACTTTAACAATATCTATCTATTACAATATAATAAATCAGTGAAATACTAATGAAAACTAATAAGTTTAATATAAGGATATAGTAAAAACGTCTTATATTAATACAGAAAAAATCTTTAGTTATTGCCAGACAAAGATGTAGTGGTGTAATCATCATACCAATATAGGCAGCAGTATATAAGATGATTACTTGATTAAGATTTATAGTGCTATCAGGATTAACAAGAAATCCCAAAAAAACTGGTGCACATATTCCAATACTAGCAAAAATACTGCCAGTAAGAAAAGATACTAAAAAAGGAATTAGCATTATTGCTATATAAATTGAAATATCTTTAGAGATAAAAAAAGTTGGTATTATTTCTATAATTTGTGCATACTCTAACATTTCCTTAAACAATACTATACCAAAGACTAGTAAAAGAGTTGTATAGCTCTTTTTCAATGTCTCTTGAAAAAACTCAATTATTTTACCTCTTAACTCATGATGTAAGAAAAAAAGAGTTATTAGCGTTATAAGAAGAGAATAGAGGAGGTTAATATTTAAAAAAACCATAAGGAATACGAACAGAATAGGCCAGGAATTTTGAATAAACTCTTTTAAAGTGCTTTTTAAGCATGTTTTTCTATCTTCTTTTCGGGAACGGTTATAAGTCAAATTTCTATTAACCCATATAATACCAATTAAAAGAGAAATTACTGTTAATGGAGACAATATTATAATTAGATTCTTTATTGAAATTTTAAGTAATGATGCATAGAGGATTATTTCTGGATAGAGAGGCCATAGGAATTCCCAAATATGTCTGAACCAATAATTAATAAACATATTTTTCTCTGGATTTGCATTATTACTCTCTCCTATTGATTTAATCATGGGAGCAGAAAAAATTGCTCCTCCCTGTATAGGCAGCAGGGAAATAAAAGAGGATAAGAACATCATTACAAATCTATAGTCAAGAATTAATTTTTGTAAAGATTTAACCATTCCCTCATATTTTCTTAATTGTTCTAAAACGATACTAAGAAAATATATTGTAAATATAATGAATAATAGCTTTAAAGTTTCTATATCCATTATCGTAGCTTTGCAGACCGTTAGAATCTCTTTAAATCCAAGATTAAAAAGAAGTCCAATAAAAAGAGAGTTTAATATGAGGTTCAGCCATAAATCTATTTTTGAACTCAATAAAACTATGACTAAAAATAATACAAAAACCAATTTTATTATTTCAGATAGCATATTGATCCTACAGGTATTTCAAATTCCTCTTTCACATTCTTGTCAATAAGTTTAGAGTGTTATTGTTTCCTTATCCACTATTCGATATATATGTTAATATGGATAGTAATTTGCATGGTTTGTTTTTCTAATTTGTCAATTTTTCAATTATTTTGTTTTATATATTCTTTCACTAATAATCTTGTGAGCTGAGCCAATAAATAACATAAAACCATTATTTAATACTTTAAGCGGCATGAATATTTCAAATTATTAAAAATATTCCCCTATAATTGCTGTGGTAGGGAAATATTTTATAAAATTAGTATAATAAACATATCGTTCTATTAGTTTTATCTATTTTTATTATTTATTCTTTTGATTTTGAGTGTCAGTCTTTTCTTTTACCTCAACTTGGGGTTCTTTTTTAATATCTTCTTTCATCTTTTCTTTTTCTATATCTTCTTTAAATTTTACATCGAGCACATTTATATCAACTTTTGATACTTTCAAACCAGCCATGGACTCAACAGCCATCTTTACTTTTTTCTGTGTCTCCCGAGCAGCCTGGTATATGCCTACTTCATAGCTTGCTACTAAAGAAATGGTAATAGCAACTTCTTTTTGATTCTGGCTCATTGATACATCAATACCCTTTGTTAAATTATTTTTATCCAGTATTGGTGCAGATGGCCCCTTTCTCCCTGCGGTTAAGCCTATCACCCCATTTACTTTGGTTGCCTCCATCGCCACTATTATCGCAACAACATCTTTGGAAACAGATATATTCCCTAATTCTAAATCTTTCTTGTCTATTTCTGGTTTTTTCCCGCTATTTTCGTTTTTAATAATAGCCATAGATTTAAAACCTCCTTATTATTAGACTTTTTAAAAATTATTCATATTCAATTTTATCAATATTTATTTTAATTTCTTCTACCTCAACACCACTTACTTTAGGAAGCTCTTCTTTCAACTTTTGCTGAATAAGGCTGGCAATGTTCGGGATATTGCTGTCTTTATCTATAACCAGCTGTAATATGGTTTTAATATTCCCGGTTTTTTGAACTAGTATTTCCGGTTTTATTCTTCTTATACCTTTCACATCATTAAGAATGGTTAGTATTATTTGTTCCAGAGAGTATGTTGAAATTTTTATTTCTCCTGAATCAGTACTAACTTTAATATAAGGCAGCTGTTGTGCCATTTTTTGTTTTAACCATATAAGATAAAGAGCAACAAGAAGTATAAAAAACCCTATTAAAACAAGGATAGTTTGATTTATAAAGTTGGAATACAGTAAGTTTATATTTTTATTTATTAACCTGAGTAGTACTTCTTCTTTTATTATGCCAAACGAAATTAAAAAACATTTTAAAGAGAATATTAGCAATAAAACAACAAATCCAATAAAGACTATAGTATTAAAAACTCTTTCTTTCATATTAAACCAAAACCTCTCTAACTTTTCAATTTGGATACTAATATTATTTAGCTATCATATACTATTAATACCTGCTAGTGATTAACAATTCGAAATTCAAAAAGTTTATTGTTTAAAAATCAATCTAAAATAATATCAGATATTCGGTTTAAATCTTCATTGCTATAGAATTCAATAGTAATCTTACCTCTTATTCCACTAAATTTCACATTTACTTTTGTGCCTAATCTTGCCATAAGGTTTTTTTCTAATTCAGGGAAGTTTTGCGTTTTCTTTTTATAAGTAGAGATATTTTTTTCCTTTTTTTTCAACCAATGTTCAGCTATTTTTTCTAAATCTCTTACTGATATCTCCTGTTCAATAATTTTTTGTCCTAATTCCTGTTGTACTTGTTTGTCTTCAAAGCTCAGTAAAACCTTGGCATGGCCGAAACTTATCTCTCCTGCAGCAACTTTTTTCCGCACCCACTCATCTAAGTTGAGCAAACGGAGCGTATTGCTAATGAAGGCTCTGCTTTTCCCTGTTATCGCTGCCAGTTCTTGATGAGTTAATTGAAATTCTTCTATTAGCCGTTTAAAGGCAAACGCCTGTTCTATTGAATTAAGGTCTTCTCTTTGAATGTTTTCTACCAGAGCCACTTCAAAGGTCTTTAAATTATTAAATTGTCTTATAATGACAGGGATTTTCTTTAAACCCAGTTCTTTGGCTGCTTTTAACCTTCTTTCCCCGGCTACTATTTCATATCCTTGTGCTGATTCTCTTACAATGATGGGCTGTATAATTCCATGCGCTCTTATGGATTCTTTTAGCTCATCCAATTTTTCTTGATTAAAATCCTGTCTTGGTTGATAAAGATTAGGACTAAGCTGATCAATATCCACTTCTAAAACATAAGTACGATCTTTAATATTGGATAGGGGTATTATAGACTCTAGCCCTTTTCCCAAGCCTTTCTTAACCATGTGAAATTACCTCCTGTGCTAACTTTTGATAGGCTAACGATCCTCTGGATTTTGCTTCATAGAGAACAATAGGCTTACCATGGCTGGGAGCCTCACTTAGCCGTACATTCCTGGGAATAATGGTTTTAAAAACACTACCATGAAAATGTCTGTCAATCTCGTCTGCAACTTCCTTTGATAAATTATTTCTTACGTCATACATGGTTAATAGGATTCCTTCAATAGCTAAATTGGGATTCAAATTCTCTTTCACTAAAGTTATGGTATTTAGTAACTGACCGATACCTTCTAAAGCATAGTATTCACATTGTACTGGAATTATAACCGAATTGGCAGCATTAAGAGCATTCAAAGTGAGCAGGCCCAGAGAAGGGGGAGTATCAATGATAATATAATCATATTTTTCTTTAATTGGACGAATTAGCTGTTTTAATCTATTTTCACGGGAGATATAGTTTACCAGTTCGATTTCTGCACCGGCTAATTGAAGTGTTGACGGTAAGACATCCAAATTTTTTATTTGACTTCTAAATAGAACATCTTGAACTGGAACCTGGTTAATTAAGCTGTCATAAATATTTTTTTCTATTTTTGAACGCTCAACACCTATGCCACTACTTGTATTGCCTTGGGGATCTATATCGATTAACAAAACCTTTTTCCCTTCCAATGCTAAGAAAGCACTCAGGTTGATCGCAGTGGTTGTCTTGCCTACTCCACCTTTTTGATTACTGATAGCAATAATTTTACCCATTATAATAGGTCCTTTTTTTAAAAATGTGTTCCACGTGGAACAATATGCTTAAATACATTTTAATATCATCAAATTTTTAAAGATTCCCTGTGAATTATTGTAGTTTTTTATTTAAAAAATGTTTCTCATGTAAATCAATATAATCTTATCAAAAAATCAATTAAAACACAAAGGTCTTTTCGATGGAATACCATTTTTCCGAGGGTAATTATCAGGAGTTGGTTTTATTTTACGGATAAACAATAGATATCTCAAATAATTCGAATTAGGTATCTTTATTATACTTATATTCTCAATTATTCCTCCTAATACTTCTATAACTTTAATACTATTAGATAACTCTTCTGCATAGGAACTCCCTTTGAAGGCTACCATAATGCCTCCTGTACGGCATAGAGGAAGACAGTATTCACATAAAACCGAAAGAGGAGCAACAGCCCTGGAGAGAACTACATGGAATTTTTCCCTGTATTGTTCTGTTTTCCCAATATTTTCCGCTCTACCCTGTATAACTTCAATTCCAATAAGAGATAAACTTTCGACTACTTTGCTTAAAAACAAAGTCTTATTTTTTCTTGCTTCCAATAGAGTCATTCTGGTATCTGGTAAGACCAGTTTAATTGGAATCCCGGGGAAACCTGCTCCACTGCCAACATCAATCATTTTAATTTTTTTTCCCTGGATATATTTTTTAATAAGATCGTTTAGGGTATGAGTACAAGAAAGTGAGTCCAAAAAATGTTTACAAATAATTTCATAGGGATTATGAACTGAGGTGATATTAATTTTTTTTTGATATAAATTTATCATATTTATATAATCAATAAATTTATCAGTTATTTTCTCTGATAAATTCAACCCTAATGCCAGAGAACCTAAATCGATAAATTTAATTAGATTTTTTTCATCATGATTAAGTTTTAGCTTTTCCACAACTTTTCCACAGCCTTTTTTTAACCTATTTTTCTAATAACAATAAAAATCAAAATTTATGATAATCAACACCATTCACTAAAAACATATGAATTATAAGCTTTTTATAGTGAATACTATAGCATATTTAATGGAAATTAACTCATTTCCAAATATTTTATTTTTCATTTTTTCGTGGATGTTATATTTTATATCGACTTTTCCACAACTTTTCCACAGATAGTATTTAAAGATATATTTTATATTACAACATCATA
>CAZLMD010000011.1:0-17088 GCA_964560535.1 uncultured Atribacterota bacterium | reverse complement strand
TTCCCTAACTTCTATCTGTCAGTATAGTAATTACTCAGATATGCTATAATTTACTGTAAGGTGGCAGAGTGAATTGGGTTTCTTTATATTTAAAGTGAATTCTAAAAGAGTCGTTTCTGACTTCTATTCTATTGTGTTAATAGCCGGATACACATATTACTTAAACAAAATTCATTATATTCTATCTATTTTTTTGCAAACCAGGTGTCTTTTTGAATATTTATTCTATTTCATTAACCCGTTTTAACAAAATGATTCAGGAATCAGTTGTTATATTTTTAATTCGTGGTGGAAAACTATCGAAGTATTATTGAAGAGTTTTTATCCGATTTCTTTAAATGTTCCACGTGGAACATTTAAAGAATGAAGAATCAATCATTTTTTATATTTAAATCTTACAGATTAACTTACTATTATTTCTAGCAGTCTGGATAATAGTATTATTTTCCGATACAAAATCGGGAAAACACCTTAGTCAAAATTTCATCATCATACGATTCTCCGGTAATATTAGCCAGCTGACTGGCAATATATTTTAAATCTATACCCAGTAAATCTGTTTGGATTCCTTCTTTTAAGCTTCTCCTGAGGTCAACCAAACAATTCTTTATATTAATCAGGTATTCGACATGCCTCTTATTACTAATAATTAGTCCTTCTGTTTGTATATCAGTACTGGAAAGACTTTTTTCTAACATTTTTTTTAGTAATAGATCTATCCCTTTTTTATCTTTAACAGAAATCTTAACAAATTCATTTTCTACTAATCTTTTTTTAAGCACCATCTCATCAATTTCAGATGGTAGGTCAGCTTTGTTTAAGATTATTATCTTATTGGTATTACGATTATCGAATGATTCAATTTCTTTAATAAGTTTAAAATCATTAGCATCAAGCGGTTTACTCAAGTCGAACATTACCAAAAATATTTGAGCAAATTCCATATGCTGACTTACCCTTTCCAGACTAATCTTCTCAACTATATTTTCCGGATCTTTCATTCCTGCTGTGTCAATCATATTAAACATAAACCCTTGAACATCTATTGAGCCCTCAATTAAATCTCTTGTTGTTCCGGGAACAGATGTCACTATTGATTTATTCTTTTTTAACAAAACATTAAAAAGGCTTGATTTACCAACATTAGTCTTACCAAGAATAATAGTATTTATTCCCTCTTTAATAATCTGTCCATACTTTACGGTGTCTAGTAGTTCATCTACTTCGATTAAACAGTTTTTCAATACCTTATCGATTTCACTTTTTTCTATTTCATCTATTCCTTGGTCTGGAAAGTCCAACGGTGCTTCTATTTTAACACTTAAGTTGATGATACTATCTTTTAAAGAATATATTTTTTCTCTGAGACCCCCTGCTAGGTGGCAAAGAGAGGATTTTAAGCTCATTTCATTATTAGATTCAATTATATCAATCACTGCTTCTGCTTGACTTAGATCAATCCTGCCATTTATAAAAGCTAATTTTGTAAACTCACCTGGTTCCGCAATGCGTGCTCCTAGTTTATTTACAATTTCCAAAACTTTGTTTACTACAAGATATCCACCATGGCAATTTATTTCTACAATGTCCTCTCTGGTATAAGTCTTTGGTTTACGCATAACTGTCAACATTACTTCATCTATTGGGATATTATCCTGAGGGTTGACGATTGTTCCATAGTATATATGGTGACTTAGAAACTCACTAGGATTTTTTTTTGCATCCCCTTTATGAAAAAAGATTTTGCTGGCAATATTAATTGAACTATCACCACTTATTCGTACAATTCCTATACCCCCAATTCCAGGTGGCGTAGAAATCGCAACAATGGTATTTTTCTCTATATTATTAAGATTTATCTGTTTATTCATTTTTAATTATTTACTACCTAATACTAAAAATACTAATTTTTAATTTGTTTATTATCTTATCAATTCCAACCATATTTAAGGTAAAATAAAAAAACATAACAACATCAGACTGAATAACCTTTTTCTAATATTGTTATGTAAATATACGGATAATTTATTAATATTTATTTTATCATCTTCTTCTGCATTATTACAATATTATTTAATAATGATAATGTGGCAATGGTTGTCTATTTTAATAATTCTGTTATTATCCCTGATATTCCGGGTTTTGACTGATAACAGGCTTTATTATGATCCTTCGGTATGGTTCTTTTCCTTCACTAAGAGTGGTAATCTCAACATCTTCCTTAAGAGCCATGTGGACCAATCTTCTTTCTATACTATTCATGAAATATAAGGGCACGGAAGAACCTTTCCTTTTAGCTAGTTCAGCTTTTTCTCTGGCATATCTTTGTAAAGAATCTTCTCTTCTCTTACGATATCCATCAATATCTACGATATATATTCTACGAAAATCCCTATTTTCTTTATTTACAATAAGGTTAACCAGGTATTGAATAGCATCAAGGGTATGGCCATGTCTTCCGATGATAATGGCAGGCTCAGCATTTATAATTTCAAAAATCGTACAATCTTTTTCCGAACTAACCTTCTTAACTTCAGCACCTGAATTGATACTTTCAACTATATTGGAAATAATCTCCTGGGCCTTTTCCTCTTCTTCTTTATATATAATTCCATTATTATGGTTATCTACCAACTAATTCCTCTTTCTCATAATTCACTAAAATTCCTATAGGTTTACGACAAACTTTTTAATATTGCAATCAAATCCTAATTAATCATCTTTAATACTTTAATACTTTGGTTTTTTCCCTGGTTTCTTATTAGGTTTTGCAGCTGGTTTTTCATATCCAGGTATCCATGAGAATTCTTGTTCATTATCTTTTGGTTTGGTTTTCATCTCTTCTTTTGGTTCTTTATTCTTCTCTTGAACATCCTTTTCCGGTAAAATGTCGGGTTGATCCTTAGTCTCTGGATCCCTTTTATTAATAAACAATTTTTGTATAATATCAAAAAGAGTAGAAGTAAGCCAGTACAGACTTAATCCTGAAGGCAAGCTAAAACTTATAAAAGCAATCATTAACGGCATGATAGTACCCATCATTTTTTGAGTATTTGCAGCTGGATTGGAAGAACTATCACCCTGGCTGGTTACCGGCATAGCAGGCATGGTTAATTTCTGCTGAAAATACATAGAAATACCTACTAAAATTGGTAAAATACCAATGCTATAATTACCAAATACTCCAAAAAGTTGATCTGGTGCAGCTAATCCAGCAATCATTTCCCCCTGGTATATAACTTCATTTTTAATCCATAAAAATCCGCCATCAATAATCTCAGTACCGGGTATAAGGTATTTAAATTCTCTTAGTACCCTGAAAAAAAGAATCAATATGGGCATCTGAATTAATAGAGGCAAGCATCCTCCGAAAGGGTTTACTCCTCGTTCCTTATAAAGCTTCATCAGTTCTTGATTCATTCTTTCTTTATCATCTTTATATTTATTCTGAATATCCTGCATTAAAGGCTGAATCTTTTGTGTCTCTCGCATAGAAACCATCTGTTTTTGCATAAGTGGATACATTATTGTTCTAATAAGAATGGTCAACAGGATTACAGCTAATCCATAATTATGAGTAAAACCATACAATACACTAAGTAGTTTTTCTACCCAACCTATTAATTGATCCCAGATTCCCAAAATATTATATCTCCTTTTTACAAAGCACATTATGGTCCAATTGTTCTAACCGAATAATGTGCTGTCATTCTTAAAATGTTTTATGTTGTCTTAACTTAAAATTAGTTGTAAAGATTATCAGGTACAGGGTCATATCCTCCCGCATGAAATGGATGGCATTTTAGCAATCTCTTTAAAGTAAGGAAAACACCTCTTATGCAGCCATATCTTTGAATAGCTTTAATAGCATAATTTGAGCAAGTGGGATAAAACCTACAACTAGCTGGTTTAAGAGGTGAAATATTTTGTTGATAAAAAATAATTATTTTTATTAATATACTACTCATTTTTATTAATAATTAATATAAAATTATCCTTTTAATCTATCTAACCCTCTTCTATTTTCCATTCTATTAGTAGAAACATGTTTTTCTAATAACATAATCAACTCTCGCTCCATCTCAACAAAAGAGGCTTCTGCTATTTCTTTTCTAGCTAAAATAATAATATCACTTCCGGATAATATTTTCTGACCTTTTTGACGCCATATCTCTCTTAGTCTACGTTTTATTCTGTTACGTTTAGCTGCTTTGCCTATACTTTTTTTCACTATAAAGCCAGCTCTGCTGCAGTCCTTTTGTTCGTTTAAAATAAAAATAATAATAAATTTCCCATATCTACGTTCGCCATAAGTAAAAACTTTTTGAAATTCACTATTTTTTTTTAAACTTTTCTTGTTCAAGTTTTTACATTCTAACCGGAAACGGTTAATCTCTTCCTTCCTTTTTGTCTTCTTCTTTTTAAGATCAGTCTTCCGTTTTTAGTACTCATTCGGCTACGAAATCCATGTGCCTTCAATTTTTTTCTACTATTCGGTTGATAAGTGCGCTTCATTTAGAATAATTCTCCTTTACACGAAATCGTTTTCTCATTTTTCTTATTTTGTTTTTGTAAAATTGTTCACTCAACTTAATCTAGCTTATTTAATATTTAATTATACAGAATATTAGTCTATCATTAGAAATGATAATGATTATGCCATCATAATATCAATAAATATACTGCATATTTTTACATTTTATATATACTTGTAATTATATCAATTAATAATTATATATATTAAACACTCGATATGTCAAATACTGAAATAGTCTACCCTATTTTCTTTATTAGTACAAGTTTAGTAATTATTTTTATAAACATTTTTTGTTTTTTTGTTTCGTTTTAAACCACTCCAACTTAAAATAGACTTTTCACAATCTTTTATTTTTGATATTATAATAATATTCTATTAATAATATTTGAAAATACAAATTTTTTTCTATAAATATCAAAATGACAAAGATATAAATAGTTATTTTTTGTATTTGATTCTTGATCTATTGTTTACAAAAAATTGACTTCGAGAAATGATTATAGTTGTAGTTATCTAAGATTCAATTTCTACTCTAAATATGTTTGATACTTTATCTAAGAATATTTAGATATTAGTAATAACCCTATGTATTTCCAATTTTTAAAAATTATTTATACATACTTTTCCACAATTGTTAATAAGTTGTGAATAAAAATGGAATCTTGTATTATGTCATGGTTATATAGGTTTTCTCCAGAAAAAACTGATTGCATTTTTTACCAAAACCCATTATATTAATAGCCCTAAAGCAAATCAGATGTTTTCCACAATTTATTGTTAATATTGTTAATAACTTTTTTATTTTCATATTTTCCGGTATGAGTTTTGGAATATTCAATTTAAGAATATAATTTAATACTCAATACTCTTTTTAAAATATTGACCGTTATTTGTATTTAATTGTAGATAAAATAATAATTATTTAATATTAAACCACATTAGCTATATATAAAATCGGACAGAAGGAATTCAATATGGATCAAAGTCAGTTAAAAGAAAAATGGGATACTATTTTACAGATCTTAAAAGAAATGATAAACCCTCAAATATACAATAGCTGGTTTTCTCAGATAGAATATGTTGATTTCAAAGATAATGAACTATTTTTAGCTGTACCAAATGTATTTTCAAAGACCTGGCTGGAAAAAAACTATTGTCAATTAATTAAAGAGGTTGTTGTCAGCCAGTTCAATTTAGAAGGGGATTTATCAATAAATTTCAATATATCACCAGCCCCACACCAGAAGAATGTTAGTAGAACAAAAAAGAATGATACAGAGGATATTGTTCAAAAAAGATATGAAGATACTGGTCTTAATAACAACTATACCTTCGATAATTTTGTGGTAGGAAATAGTAATAGACTGTCACATGCCGCCTGTTTGGCAGTGGCTCAATCACCTGGTAAAGCATATAACCCTCTATTTATTTATGGTGGAGTTGGTTTAGGAAAAACACATTTGATGCACGGTATCGGAAATTTTGTTATCCATAAAAATACTGAAATAACTATTACCTATATCTCTTCGGAAAAATTTACCAATGAATTAATAAATGCCATTAAAGAAGATTCTAATGAAACCTTCCGGGAAAAATATCGTAATTTCGATATCCTATTAATAGATGATATACAATTCTTAGCAGGTAAAGAGAGGACCCAGGAAGAGTTCTTCCATACCTTTAATACTCTCTATAATGCAGGAAAACAGATAGTTATTACATCTGATCGTGCACCAAAGGATATTACTAATTTAGAAAACCGACTTGTCTCCAGATTTGAATGGGGGTTAATTACAGATATTCAACAACCTGATTTTGAGACCAGGATCGCTATATTACAGAAGAAGGCAGGGGAACTGCAGTTAGAATTATCGGATGAAATTATCAATTATATAGCAAATAAGATCGAAGCTAATATACGTCAGTTGGAAGGTGCATTAAATAAAATAAAAGCACATACAACTTTAACTAATCAGAAAGAAATAGATTTTGTCTTAGCCAAACAGATCCTAAAAGACTTTATTCCTATTGAAGAAAAAGAGATATCTATTCAACAAATTCAAAAAACAACAGCTGAATTTTTTAACCTTAAACAAGGAGTCTTATTATCTCCCAAAAGGACCAAGAATATAGTGACAGCACGCCATATTGCCATGTATTTATCAAGAGAGTTAACCAATTTTTCACTTCCTATGATAGGGGATTATTTTGGTGGAAAAGATCATACCACAGTACTACATTCATATAACAAAATTAAACGTCAATTAAAGACAGATAATGATCTTAAATTAACTATAGATCGTTTAAAATACATTATTAAGAATAGTTTACAATAGATAACATATAAAAACATAAATATATTTAAGATGTGAATAATTGTTTAAAAGAATGATTATTATTAAGAGTTTTATTCACAGTTATACTAATTGAACCATATAGGGATATTACGGTTATCAACACAATTAACATCATTATTACTACTAATACTCTTTTATTTATAAACTTATTACACTAATTATATAAAAGTAGTAATAATTGATTACTTATCTATAACATGTGTAACTTATTTTTCGTATATCTCTGCTTTGAGCTGATTTTAATTTAAGCTTAGAAATATTTACTCTGAAATGTAAAATTAAGAAAACAGGAGAAATCTATGAAAGTAATTTGTTCTCAGAAAAGTCTAATAAATGGAATTCAAATAGTACAAAAAGCTATATCTACAAAATTAGGTCTTCCCATATATAACGGAATTCTTTTTGAAGTCACTAATGATAACAGAATCCATTTATTCTCAACTGATTTAGAAATAGGAATAGATTATTACATACCCGCACAGGTCATTGAGCATGGTAGTGTAGTTATTCCTAATAAGATTTTTAGTGATTTGATTAGAAAATTCCCAGAAGGAAATATTGAGATAGAGGCAGATAGTAACAGTGTAATACATATTAAAGAAGAAGACTTATCAAATTACAAGATACTTGGTTTTTCTTCAGATGATTTCTCACCTTTTCCTGAAATACAAAGTACGGTAAAAATAAAAATAACTCACAAGATATTGAAGGATACCTTACAGGAAGTTATTTTTGCTTCTTCCAAAGATGAAAATAGATCTTTTTTAAATGGAATCCTATTTAAGAGAGTTGAAAAAGGAATAGAGGTTGCTGCAACCGACAGTCACAGATTAGCCCTAAAAAAGATTAAATTAACAGGGAAAAATATAATTGAGACAGATGGTCAATTTGAAGTCATTATTCCACAAAGAGCATTATCTGAATTATTAAAAATACTTAATTTTGAAGAAGATAGTGTTGTGGATATAGATATAGGGGAAAAACAAGTTATATTTACGATAAATTCAGAAATTAATAATAACAAAATTAGGCTATTTTCAAGAATAATTGATGGGCAATATCCTGATTATAACCAAATTATTCCAAACCAATTCAATACGATTGTAAAAATTGATACAGATGAATTCAGACAAAAAGTAGAAAGAATATCACTGTTTGTAAAAGAAGATTTGAATACTATAAGAATGGAAACACATTTATACAATAATCAAAAAGGTGATAATAGAGGGGAATTAATATTGCAAGCAAAAACTGCTGATATTGGTGATGCATGTGAGCAGATACCCTGTTTGATAGAAGGTGAGTATATAGAGATTGCCTTTAATTCCCGTTATATTACTGACGTTTTAAGAGTTATTAAAACAGAGCAGACAGAGATAAGATTAAATGAGAATTTAAATCCTGTTATGATTATTCCTATTGACAAAGAAGAAGATTATAACTATGTTTTAATGCCTGTTAGGATGGATTGATGTATTAGAGAGGAAAAAGCGTTTGAATGTTAATAAAATAAAATTGATTCATTTTAGGAATTTTTCAGAAATTTCTATTGATTTTTATAAATCTTTAAATATATTTATCGGAAATAATGCACAGGGTAAGACAAATATTATTGAATCTATCTATACATTACTAAGAGGGGGTTCTTATCGAACACAAGACGAATATAATTTGATAAGCTGGCATGAAAAACAGGGTTATATTTTAGGGGAAGTAAAAAAAAATAAAGAATGTTTTAATATAAATATATTATTTCAAAATATAGATAATATAAATAAAAATATACATAGTAATAAAGTTAAAAAACTTATTAAAGTAAATAAGAAATACCAAAAAAGGTCATGGCTTAAAGAAAGATTCTATCCAGTTATTTTTACACCAGAAGATCTTCGAATAATTAAAGGATCACCCGGTAAGAGGAGAAAATTCCTCGATGAAGTGATTATTAATCTAAATCCAATCTATGAAAGGTACCTAAAAGATTATAACCGAATTTTATTTCAACGGAATGTATTATTAAAAACTGACCATAGAAAAAATAATTTAGAGAAAAATTTAAATATTTGGGACAAAAAGATAATTGAATTAGGCAGCTTGATTACCTGGTATAGAGTAAAGGCTTTGCAATTAATAAACCAAAAAATCAAGAATATTCATCAGATAATAACAGAAAATAAAGAAAACTTAAAATTAAAATACAACAGTAATATCTTAATAACATACACTGATGATAAAGAAGAAATAAAAGAAATTTTTGAACAAAAGCTTCATAATGCTAAAGATAAAGATTATAGGTTAAAAATGACTACTGTTGGTCCACATAGAGATGATTATTTTATAATGAATGATGTAATAGATCTAGGTGTATATGGTTCTCAGGGACAACAACGGACAGCGGTACTTTCATTAAAAATTGCAGAATTGGAAATAATAAAAGAAAAAGATAAGGAGTACCCTCCATTACTATTGGATGATGTTTTATCAGAGCTTGATTATGAAAGAAGATTGTTTTTAATTAAATTAATAGAAGAAAGATCACTTCAAACATTTATTACAAGTATAGATTTACAAGGTTTAAAACAATTTGATTTTATTAAAAATTCCAAAGTATTTCAAGTCGAAAATGGAACCATAAAAGAAAAATGAATAATAATAAAATAAGTCATATCAATGAAATTATCCAAAGTTTTTTTAAAACAAGAAATTGGACACAGAGAATAGATGGATATAATCTTTTTAGTTACTGGGGGGATTTACTCCCAGTAAAAATTGCCCATAACACAAAACCAGTAAAAATCCAGAATGATACACTTTTTTTGATGGTAAAGAATCATATCTGGGCAAATGAGATAAATATCAGAAAAAGTGAAATAATAAGTATTATAAATAAAGAAAGTGGCCAAGATTTAATAAAAGATATTGTTATAACAATTAATTTGAATAAATTTAATAGTTAATAATAATATATAATATATAAGAATACGAAACTATATAATACAATAAAAGATTATGTAATACTAAATATCTTTTGACAATAATATAATAATTGTTATACTATAAATTGATATTAAATAAGGGATAGAAGGCTTCTACAGCCTATAAAAATATTTAAATTTAACACAATTTTTATAAATATTATTTTCCTAGCTCTTAAAGATGTTCAGGTTACAATATCCAAGATAATTAAGAAAAATTAACTTTAAAATACATATAAAAAATATATAGAAAAATCAGTTGCAATTATTTAACAGTAATAACGAATATAGTAATAAGGTTCAATATTGTTATCATGGATTTGGTCTTTGACAAAATGTATGAACACAAATTCTTCTTTAATTAAAATAAAAATCATCATTCCACACTTAATTTTAACAAATGAACCCCCAGATACTCTAAAATATTTTAAGGAAATATAAGTAAATAATTATAGATTGTTTTAATTGATTCATTTAAAAAAATATTTGTAAATCTAAAGAAATTATCAACAAAATCAAATTTAATTAATAAGAAAGGAAAGTGTGAAATATGGAAAACAAAGAGATCAGTATTGATGAAATGATTGAGAGAGCAAAAAAGGCACAAAAAATAATCGAAGGCTATACACAAGAACAAGTAGATTTTTTGTGTAAAGAGATGGCTATTGAGTGTTTGAAAAAAGAAAATGCAATGAAAAATGCCGAATTAGCAGTTGAAGAAGGAAAGATGGGTTATGCTCAAGATAAATTCAATAAAATCCAGGCTAAAGTTAGAGGTGTCTGGCGAGACATAAAAGATATGAAGACTATAGGTAAAATTGAGTATGATCCTGTTAAAGGAATAAGTAAATATGCAAAACCTGTTGGAGTTATTGGTGCATTAGTGCCTTGTACTAATTGTGAGGCAACACCAGTAATAAAAGGTCTGTTTGCTGTCAAAGGTAGAAATGCAATTATATTTTCCCCTCATCCTAGAACTAAAAAGACTTCATGTATGATGGCAAATTTTTTAAGAAAATCCTTAGCTGAACATAATGCGCCTGTAGATTTAATTCAATGCATAGAAGATCCTACTATAGAAATGAGCAATGAACTCATGCAAAAATGTGACCTTGTCGTTGCCACTGGTGGAGCAGGTATGGTTAAAGCTGCCTATAGTTCGGGTACACCGGCATATGGCGTAGGACAGGGTAATGCACCTGTTATTGTTGACGAAACAGCGGATTTAGCCGATGCAGCTATAAAAGTTAAACAGAGTAAGACTTTTGACTATGCAACCAGCTGTTCTACAGAAAATTCATTAATAGTTGAAAGTAGCGTATATGATGAGTTCATGGAAAAACTTGTCGCAGAGGGTGGCTACGTTTTAAATAAAGAAGAGAAAGAAGCCTTAGGAAAGGTCTATTTTCCAAATGGTGAAACCCCAAATCCAAAATTAGTTGCTCAGGCAATTAATGTTATTGCTGATGCAGCATCTATCAATATACCTGAAGGTAAATCTTTTATTATCGTAGAAGAAGAGGGTGTTGGTAAGGGTTATCCGTTCTCTGGAGAGAAATTAGCCATGATCGTTGCTGTCTATAAATATAATGGTTTTGATAAGGCCCTTGATCTGGTCGATGATATTATGGCTTACCAGGGATTGGGACATTCCTGCGGAATTCATACTAAAAATGATGCACACATACAGGCTTTGGGTGAAAGAGCTAAGGCAAGTAGAATTATGGTAAATCAACCGCAATGTCTTGCTAATAGTGGAAACTGGTTTAATGGAATGCCCTTTACTCTCAGTTTAGGTTGTGGAACATGGGGTGGTAATATTGTTACAGACAATATAAGAATGAAACACTTTTTAAATGTAAGCTGGTTATCAGAACTTATAGAACCGGTTAAACCGACTGATATGGAATTGTTTGGCAGAGAAATTGAATAGATATTAAGTGAAAATCAGAATAGAAAGAGAATAATTGATTTTACAATATTTAAATTACCGGATAATTACTAATTATTTTCTTAATGATATAATATATTTGTAAGTTCTCTATATAGTTTGTATAAATGTATATATATGATATATAAATAGATAAATTTTCAAGTACTCTTAGATTGTGGTTGTAAAATTGTTAAACAATCTAAGAGTACTTGAAATATAAACAGATTATTGTTAGATAAATATATTAAATATACTTAAATGTTTATTTATTAATAAATATTTTCTTCTGATACGGATGATATAGATAAATACCCCTGTATTTTTTGCTTTTATATATTTCCTGGATATCTATATTTTCAACCTCATAAATATAGGAAGAGCTGGTAGTGTGGGTATTGGAATAATTGACAAAAACCTGTTTATATAGTACACTATAGTAGTAATAACATACTACATATGGTATTAAAACCGTGACTTTTGGTCACGGTTTAATTTTGTCTGATTGATTATGGAGCAGAGAAAAGATGAATCAAAATAAACCTATTGATAAAGTACAATATACGGCAAGACAAATACAGGTCTTAGAAGGGCTAGAGGCTGTAAGGAAAAGACCAAGTATGTATATTGGCAGTACTAGCAGTCGTGGCTTACATCATTTGATAGATGAAGTTGTAGACAACAGTATTGATGAGGCAATGGCCGGATATTGTAATAAAATAAAAGTAATTATCCACCCAGACAACAGTGTTACTGTAACTGATGACGGGAGAGGCATACCTGTAGATATACACAATATTACAAATTTACCAGCTGTTACTACAGTTTTCACCAAACTACATGCAGGAGGAAAATTTGGCAGTGGAAGTTATCAGGTTTCTGGCGGGTTACATGGAGTAGGGGTGTCAGTAGTAAATGCTTTATCAATATGGCTGGAAGTGACAGTTAATCGAAATAATAAGATATACTGGCAACGATTTGAGAGGGGTAAACCTGTTAGCGAATTAAAAATAATCGGTCGTAGCTCTAAGACCGGCACAAAAATTACTTATCTTTCAGATCCAGAAATATTTGAGAATATCACCATTAATTTTGATATCGTTGCACACCGTTTAAGAGAACTGGCCTTTTTAAATGCAGGAGTCAAGATTGAATTAATTGATGAGCGAGAAAAAGATAAAAATGTAACCTTTAAATATGATGGCGGAATTATTGAATTTGTAAAACATATTAATAAAAATAGAGATGTTCTATTTAATAAGCCCTTCTATCTTAATGGAAAAAGAGATGATATAGAGGTAGAGATAGCAATCCAGTATAACACAGGGTATTTAGAGAACATTCTGTCTTTTGCCAATAACATTAATACTGAAGAGGGTGGGACACATTTGTCTGGATTTAAGACTGCTCTTACTAAGGCAATTAATGATTATATAAAAAATGATAGCATTCCAGATTCTAAAAAAATTGCTATCAAAGGATTAGAACAAGGTCTTTCTGGTAATGATGTAAGAGAAGGTCTGGCTGCTGTGATTAGTGTAAAATTACTAAACCCTCAATTTGAAGGGCAGACTAAGACAAAACTGGGTAATAGCGAAGTCAGGGGTATTGTTTCTTCAATTGTGAATGAGAAATTAAATACTTTTTTTATCGAAAACCCTGATACCATACAAAAGATTCTGGCAAAATCTATTTCCGCATATAAAGCACGTGAGGCTGCCAGGAGAGCCAGGGAGTTGGTTAGACAGAAAAATGGGTTGGGTTTAGGCTCTTTACCGGGGAAACTGGCTGACTGTTCAGAACGAGATCCGCTTCATCGGGAACTGTTTTTGGTAGAGGGTGATTCAGCAGGAGGTTCAGCGAAACAGGGAAGAGACAGGAAATTCCAGGCTATCCTGCCGTTAAAGGGCAAAATCTTAAATGTTGAAAAAGCTAGAATACACAAAATTCTAACCAATAATGAGATTAGAGCCATTATAACAGCATCAGGCTTACAGATTGGAGATGATGATGAGATGGATTTATCTCAATTGAGATACCATAAAATTATCATTATGACTGATGCTGATGTAGATGGAGAACATATTAAGACACTACTATTAACCCTTTTTTATAGATATATGAGACCATTGGTAGAAAATGGTAATATATTTATCGCAAGACCTCCCCTTTATAAATTGAGTTATGGTCAAAAGAGTGATTATTTTTTCAATGAAGATGAGTTACAAAAAAAGATAAAAGAAATAAAAGGGAATTACAATATACAGCGTTATAAGGGATTGGGAGAGATGAACCCGACACAATTATGGGAAACAACTATGAACCCCGAAACCAGAGTTCTAAAGAGGGTAGAATTAGAAGATGCCCTGGAAGCTGATGAGATGTTTACTGTTTTAATGGGAGATAAGGTTGAACCGAGAAGAGAGTTTATTTATAAACATAGTGCAGAAGTATTAGAATTAGATGTGTAAAATTTTTAAGATAGAAAACAATTTTAACTTAGTTTCAAATAAGGTTAATAAATTATGAGTAAAGATTTAGATAGAGACAATCTGGATAAAAGTGAAAAGATAAGTGTTACAGGACCACAAGAAATTCCTATTGATATTACAGAAGAGATAAAAACATCATATTTAAATTATGCTATGAGCGTCATTGTTGGTAGAGCTATTCCTGATGTGAGAGATGGGCTGAAGCCTGTACACAGGCGTGTCCTCTATTCTATGTATAAACTGGGAAACACACCTGATAAGCCATATAAAAAATCAGCCAGAATAGTGGGCGATACATTGGGTAAATACCACCCACATGGGGATACGGCGGTATATGATACTATTGTTAGAATGGCCCAGGATTTTTCCTATCGCTACCCAATGGTAGACGGACAGGGTAATTTTGGTTCTATCGATGGTGATGGAGCTGCGGCAATGCGATATACCGAAATTAGAATGTCATCACTTGCCCAGGAGATGTTAACAGATATAAGAAAAGATACTGTCGATTTTAGCCCTAATTTCGATAATTCCCTTGAAGAGCCAACCTTATTACCAGCCCCGGTCCCACAATTACTCATAAATGGTGGATCCGGCATAGCGGTAGGTATGGCTACTAACATTCCTCCTCATAATTTAGGGGAGACAATTGATGCTTGTGTCTTATTGATAGACAACCCGGAAGCTAGTTTAGAAGAGATAATGAAAGTGTTACCCGGACCAGATTTTCCTACTGGTGCTACTATCTATGGCACTTCTGGTATCAAAGAGGCTTATCAAACCGGAAAAGGAATTATAACCCTGAAGGCAAAAGTAATATCGGAGAATTCTGAGAAAAAAAATCAAAATACAACTGTGTTAGTGGTAAAAGAATTGCCATATCAGGTTAACAAAGCCAATTTAGTGGAACAAATTGCAAAATTAGTACAAGACAAGAAGATTAGTGATATCACAGCTTTAAGAGATGAGTCAGATAGAAATGGGATGCGTGTTGTTATCGAATCAAAAAGGAATACAAATGTAAATATTTTGTTAAATAATTTATATAAACATACTAATTTGCAAACATCTTTTGGTATTAATATGATGGCAATTGTAGATGGAAAACCAAAACTACTTACCTTATTGGAAGCATTGAAGTATTTTTTAGAACATCGTAAAACAATTGTAGAAAGGCGTTCAAGGTATGATCTAAAACAAGCACAGGAAAGAGCCCATATTCTAGAAGGACTGAAGATTGCTCTGGCCAATATAGATGAAGTTATTCAGATTATAAAAAAATCAAAAGATGTTGACTCAGCCAGAAAAAATTTAATTAAACGATTCCAGCTTAGTGAAAAACAAGCACAATCTATTTTAGATATGCGTTTACAAAGACTTACCTCTATGGAAACTATAAAATTGGAGGAAGAATACCTGGAACTTATAAAAAAGATTGCTTATTTAAAAGAGATTCTAGAAAATGAACAAAAACTGATGTCAACAATCAAAGATGAACTGCTGGAGATGAAAAATAAATATGCGGATAATAGACTCACACAGATTGTTAAAGAAGAAAAAGAGCTTGAATTAGAAGATTTTATTGCTGAAGAGGATATAGTTATTACCTATACCAAAGATGGATACCTTAAGAGACTTCCTTTAAGTACTTATCGCAAACAACGAAGAGGCGGCAGAGGAGTAATTGGTATGGGTGTTAAGCAAGAAGATCTGGTTGACAATCTTTATATTACCACTAATCTGCATGATATTCTATTTTTCTCGAGCAATGGTACGGTTTATAGGAGGAGAGCATATGATATACCGGAGGGAGGAAGGACTTCTCGCGGTATTGCTGTAGTAAACCTGTTGGGTATCAAAAAAGATGAGAGAATTACAACAGTTATTCCAATTCGCGAAGAAGAATTTGAAAAGTCACGCGAGGCAAATGATTTATTTCTCTATATGGCTACTCGAGAGGGAAAAGTTAAAAAAGTTCCTTTACATGCTTTTGCTAACCTGAGAAACAAAGAGATAATAGCAATCTCCTTAATTGAAGGGGATGAATTAATCAGAGTTAGACTTGCAGGAGGAAGTGATAATGTAATGCTTACTACCAGGAAAGGTAAATCTGCTTATTTTTCTGGTGAAGAGATTCGCTCCATGGGCAGAGCAGCAATGGGATGCCGTGGAATTATCCTGGCTAAGAATGATTACCTTATAGATATCAGTCTGGTTCAACCTGATTCTGATGAAGATTTATTGCTCATTACCGAGCTGGGGTCAGGTAAAAGGACACCTGTGAAGTCTTACAGGCTTACTAAGAACAGAGGGGGAAAAGGAGTAAAATCAATAAACCTTAGTAAGGAAAGAGGTAATGTAATTTCGGTTAAAGTGGTAAGGGAAAGGGATGAACTGGTCATTATAAGTCAAAAGGGAATTATTATACGTGTCCCGGTTAAAGATATAAGTAGAACTGGTAGAAACTCAATGGGTGTTAAGGTAATGAATCTTGATAAAGATGATAAAATAGCAAGTGTTGCCAATGTTTCTCATACTCAAGCTATAGAATAATATTTTACATTACTAACAGGTAGAAATAAAAAAGTTTTTATTTTCTGTGATTTAACAAAACAACCAAATATTAGTTAAAATAAAAAATAATAATAAATCTTTATTGACAAATATAAAGATCAATGATAAAGTATCATAAAATTTATACAGAAAAACCAATAACGGGAAGAGTAGAGTGTTTTAAATAACTTTTAGTACTCGAAAACCAACCCAGAGGTTATACAATAAATCGTAGAGCTGCTTA
>CAZLMD010000010.1:27395-35363 GCA_964560535.1 uncultured Atribacterota bacterium | reverse complement strand
GCCAGTCGCAGGCAAAACGATCCACGTAAGGTAACGATTATTAGTTACTGAGCATAGTGCGGCTTTGGAGTAAGTCCTGCCTTATCACTCTGATAAGAGAAGAGTAGTAGTGAAAAGATAGCGAGCCTCTCAGCAGGCGAGTGTGGGGGTAAAGACCAGGTCAGTCTAAGGAGGGACGTTATTTATAAACTTTAACAATAATTATTTTAAATGAAACAGACAAAATATTATTGAAATAAAATGTGAAAAATATTAAGTAAATTGTTATAATATAATATAATATAATAAATAGAATATAAATAAGATATTCAAATAGGACATTTTCTATAAATATGTTAGGAAATCAACAATGCAGGGGGGAAGGAAATGAATTTAATAATAAAAGGTAAACAATTCGAAGTTACTGACTCTGTTGAAGAATATATCAGAAAAAAAATGAATAAATTGCAAAAATATTTTGATCAAATCTCCGAGGCGGCTGCAACTGTAAGTGTAGAGAAACACAGACATATATTCGAAGTAACTCTTCGAGCAAAAAGAGCAATAATCAGAGTAGAGGAAGAAAGTGACAATATCTATAATTCCATTGATAGAGCAGTTGAAAAACTGGAAAGACAGATCATTAAGTATAAAGAGAAGCTTTATTACAGATATGCGAATGAACAAAGCAGGGAAAAGGGTTCTGCTGTTTTAGAAAAAATTGAAAATGATGAAAGCATTGAGCAAGACAGAAAAATAGTAAAAACTAAAAGATTTGTTATGAAACCAATGTCTCCTGAAGAAGCAAGCTTACAGATGGATCTTTTAGGACATAATTTCTATGTCTTTAGTAATGAGGACACTGCTCAAGTAAATGTTATATACAAGAGAAAGGATGGCAATTTTGGACTTATAGAGCCTGAGGTTTAAAAAAGAGAGGGAATATGATGAACAATATTTCTACAAATGATTTCCGTAATTTTATTACTTCACCTCAGTTTTCTTCTAGGATTAAAGATATTGAAAAATCTATTAATTCTTTGAACGGAGTTTTGTTTTCTAAAATTAGTTTGGATAACAATAGAGAAATTAAAGAAATACACATTATAGCCAATGATTCTTGTAGTCCTAAGAAGATAACACGGGATATAGAATCATTGTTAATGGCTAAATATAATATTGAAATTGATTACCGAAAGATTAGCATTGCTCAGGTAATGGATAAAAAAACCCATTCTCAAAGACTAAAGTTCACTGATCTTTTGATTACTTCGGAAGGTGATAATTTACAGGTCATAATTAAGTTAGAAAATAATAATAGAGTGTTTGAAGGTAAGATTAACTGTGTTAACTGGGAAAAAAATAGAGAATATATTGTTACAAGGGCTACCCTCGAGGCTATCACCTCTTTTTTAAATGGAAAGGTATTTTTCCAGGTAGAAGAGATAAAAAAAGTTTTTTTAGATGATAGAGAGGTAGTACTGATTTCGATTAATTTAATTAATGCTCAGGGAAAGGAGAATTTGGTAGGAGCCGCTCTAGTAAGGGATGATTCTCACCGATCTTTGGTTAAAGCCATTTTACATGCGGTTAATAGAAGAATTCTTATAAAATAAAAATAATGATAATTAAATCTACACTAAAAAAGAAAATTGATAGGTCGGTGATCTTTAGGTAAAACCATTAATGAGAGGATAAAAAGTAGCAATAGTCGTTCTTTAAACGAGCGAAGCGAAGCGGTTTTTGCTTGTTCTTTTAGAACAAAGAAAAACCGTGGAGGTGCGACATGAAAATTAATAAAGCCAAACTAATTAGCTTTTTAATCAGTGTCATGGCCTTGCTACTGGCCGGTGGCGCTAAGTTTAAATGGTAAATAACTAAAGGTCACCGACCTATTGTGGTTTTGTAAGATGGAGAATAAAAATTGAATCAAAGACTAAAAATATTAATATCATTAGTTTTATTATCAGCAATTATCCTTTTTATTAAATTAATTCCTTCTTTACCTGAACTTTCTGAAATAGGATTTCCCCTCTTATTTTTTATTACAATAGCTATACTGGCAGAGTATCTATCTGTTCTTTTACCAGCGGGAGGCAAGATTACAGTTGCTTTTCCTATAAGTTTTGTAGTTATACTGGTCTATGGTCCTGCTACAGCAATACTCCTGGAAATATTGAGCGTCATTTGGGAAATATTTATTAAAAAAGAGAGCTGGTATAAAACAATCTTCAATGCCTCGCAGTATTCCGTTTCCTCTGCACTAGCGGGTCTGACATATATATACACTGGCGGGGTAATTGGGAAGGTCAATTTTATAGATTATTTGGTACCTGCGATGTTGTGTGCCTTGGTCTATTGCCTGGTTAATTCGATTCTTGTGGCTACTGTTATATCTTTCGATTCAGGGATGAGTCTAAGCAGGGTATACAGGATTAATATTAAAGAAGTATTGCCCAGCTATTTAGCAGAAACCCCATTGGGTTTCATTATGGCTATCATTTATGTTCATATAGGTATTGCAGGTATTCTTTTATTCTTTTTCCCCCTCTTGCTTGCCAGAAGATCATTTGAACTTTACACTAGAATGCGTAAAATGTATTTAGACACTATTCGCACACTTGCTGCTACAATAGATGCAAAAGATCCCTATACACACGGTCATTCAGAAAGAGTTTCAAGAATGGCAGTACAATTGGCAAAAAAGTTAGATTTTAGTGAGCAAGAAGTCGAATACCTTGAATATGCTGCTATCTTACATGACATTGGTAAAATCGGGATTGAAGATCGCATACTTGGCAAAAAAGAGAGACTAACCGAAGAAGAGTATGAAAGAATAAAAGAGCACCCCGTTATAGGAGCAAATATAATTCAGTCAATCGAATTTTTAAAAAAATGTTCGAAAGCTGTTTTGCATCACCATGAAAGATATGATGGTAATGGATATCCTAATGGTTTAAAATATGAAGAGATACCAAAAGCAGCCAGATTATTAGCAGTGGTAGATGCGTATGATGCTATGAATTCAAACCGTCCTTATCGAAAAAAATTATCACAAAAAGATATTTTAGAAGAATTAGAGAACGAAGCAGGCAAGCAATTTGATCCGGTTATGGTAAAAATATTTATTTCGTTGTTGGAAGAAGAGAGGGTGATTTAATGTTATATATAATCTTAATTGTTATTAGCATTATAATCGGTTTGTTACGAGGCGGAGAAATAGAAGGGCTTGCTAGTATTTCTATTAAGGGAGTATCATTATTTGCTATTGCTCTTTTCTTAAGATTAATAGTCTGGGGTTTTGGTTTTATAGGAAGCAATATTGTTCAAAAATATAGTTCATATTTAATAATCATTTCATACTTTTTATTAATTTATGTATCTATTCAAAATATTAAAATGCCGGGTTTTAAATATATTAACCTGGGAATTATCCTAAATGCCTTTGTTATTTTTTTAAATGGCGGCAAAATGCCGGTATTGATACAGCATGAAGTAATTGGCAATACTAGCATAGCCAATATTGTAGAAGGAGAATCTGTTATCCACTCATTGATGAATAACAATACTCTATTTGCTTTTTTGGGTGATCTTATATCGATACCAAAACCATTTCCTGATAATTCAATTGTAAGCGCTGGAGATATTTTAATATTGACCGGTATTTTTGTTTTAATTCAAAAAATAATGACAAGAGAGAATAGAATCATTCAAAAGGATGAAATTATTGAGTAAAAAGAGAGGACATTTCCGTAATGATAAGGATTGCCAGTAGATTATTCGGAGATTCAAATACGAGAGAATTAAATAAGATAAAACCACTAGTTGCCAGAATTAATCAACTGGATTTAGAGACAAAAAATTTGAGTGACACTGAGTTAAAGGGAAAAACAGAAATTTTTAAAGAAAAAATTACCAAAGGTATCCAGGCAGAGGAAATACTGTCAGAGGCCTTTGCAGTTGTACGAGAAGCGGCACATAGGACTATCGGGATGCGCCATTTTGATGTTCAATTAATTGGTGGTATAGTCTTGCATCAGGGTAAAATTGCTGAGATGGCTACTGGTGAGGGTAAGACGCTTGTAGCCACCTTGCCGGCTTACTTAAATGCTCTTTATGGTAAAAGTGTTCATATCATAACAGTCAATGATTATCTGGCTAAAAGAGACCGTTTTTGGATGGGTCCGGTATATGAATATTTGGGATTAAAAGTTGGATTAATCCAAAATGAGATGAACTCAGCTCAAAGAAAAGAAGCCTATAAGTCAGACATTGTATATGGGACAAACAATGAATTTGGGTTTGATTACCTAAGAGATAACATGATTATCGGTCCTGAAGAGATAGTTCAACATGAACATGAATTTGCTATAATAGATGAAGTAGATAGTATCCTTATAGATGAGGCAAGAACACCGCTAATAATATCTGGACCTACAGAGGAATCTACCAGTAAATATTTTCAAATTGATAAATTAATATACCAATTAAAAAATGAAGAGGATTACAAGATTAATGAAAAGGAAAAGACTGCCTATTTAACAGAAGATGGTGTAATCCGGATGGAAAAACTGCTTAAAGTAGACAATTTGTATGCTCAAAATAATGTACATTTACAACACCATATTATACAAGCACTTAAAGCACATAAGCTATTTAAGAGAGATGTGGATTATGTAGTTAAAAATGGAGAAGTCATTATCGTAGATGAATTTACCGGACGGCTTATGTTTGGTAGAAGATATAGTGATGGATTACATCAAGCCATTGAAGCAAAAGAAAATGTTGCTATAGCCAGAGAAAGCCAAACTCTTGCCACCATAACATTCCAAAACTATTTTCGTCTTTATCAAAAGCTGTCAGGAATGACTGGTACTGCAAAAACTGAGGAAAATGAGTTTATTGAGATATATAATTTACCAGTAGTAGTAATTCCGCCAAATAGAGAATTGATTAGGCATAGTTATCCCGATGTTATCTACAAGACTGAGAAAGAGAAAGAAAAGGCAGTTTTGCAAGAAGTAAAAGAATTGCACAAACAGGGGAGGCCTGTACTGGTAGGAACTGTTTCAATAGAGAAATCAGAAAAGTTAAGTAAACTACTTAAAAAAGATAATATAGAGCACAATGTGTTAAATGCCAAAAATCATGAAAGAGAAGCAGAAATAGTGGCAGAGGCAGGTCAGATGGGAAAAGTGACCATTTCAACAAATATGGCTGGAAGAGGAACGGATATTGTTTTAGGTGAAGGAGTCTCAAATTTGGGAGGGTTACATGTTATTGGAACTGAAAGACATGAGAGTAGAAGGGTCGATAATCAATTAAGAGGTAGATCAGGCAGGCAGGGAGATCCTGGCTCTTCTCGATTTTTTTTATCGCTGGAAGACGACCTTTTACGTTTATTCGGATCAGATCGCATTGCAGGCTTCATGGAAAAATTAGGAGTTGAAGAAGGTACACCAATAGAGCATACCTTTATTACTCGCTCAATTGAGGGGGCGCAAAAAAGAGTTGAAGGAAGACATTTTGAAATAAGAAAACAATTGCTAGAATTTGATAATGAAATGGAATTCCAAAGAAAAATTATATATGAACAGAGAAAAACTGTTTTATTAAGCAATGACATTAAAAGTGTTATGATGGGAATGGTTGAAGATGTTGTTGCCAGTATGGTACAACGTTATACTAGCAAAGACACTTATCCGGAAGAATGGAATATATCGGCATTAAAAGATCATTTTTATGAAACATTTGGAGCTGAGATACCTTTAAATAAAGACATCTCTTCACTGACAATACAGTACGTCCAAGAAAATTTGCTTAAGACGGCGGAAGAAAGATATAAGTTAAAAGAAGATGAAATAAGCCCTCTATTAATGAGACAGATTGAAAAAATGATCTTATTAAGGATTGTTGATAGAGAGTGGAAGGATCATCTTAAAAGACTGGATGATTTAAAACAGGGTATAGGATTAAGGGCATATGGGCAAAAAGATCCCCTAACAGAGTATCACTTTGAAGCACACAATATGTTTCAAAACATGATTGAAAACATTAAAGAAGACAGCATTAAGTTTATTTATCGAGTAAAAGTTCAACAAAAACAACATCCTATAGAAAGCAAACAAAAAGAAGTAGAGACGAAAATGCCTGGTGAGAGAAAAAGTAAAGAACAGAAGATATCGGCAGATAAATATGTTTTTTCAAAAAAGAAAGTCGGCAGGAATGACCCATGTCCTTGTGGTAGTGGGAAAAAATATAAATATTGCTGTGGTAAGGATCAATAAAAAATGGTGACAGCAAGTAAAAGGCAGTATTTTAGGAAAACAAGAATAATTGATAGGAGCGAAGAATAAATGGTAGATATTGATAGCAATGAAATAAAATTAAAAATAAATGAGTTGAGAAAGAGAATACAAGAATTAGGAGGATATCTTTGAAGTTGGAAAAAAGGAAAATCAAATAAAAGAGATATCTGAAAAGATGCATTCCAATTCTTTTTGGCAAGACCAGTCTCTTTCGAACCAGGCAATAAAAGAGCTAAAAGATATAAAAAATGTAGTAGAAGATTACCAGAAGCTATTGAAACAGATGGAAGAATTAGAAATTCTCTTTGAATTGAACAATGAAGAAAATAGCAATGAAATGTGGCAAGAGATCTTGTCCTATACCATAGATTTAGAACAAGAATTAGATAAACAAGATAAAAGAAGGTTATTTTCTGGAGAATACGATAGGAACAATGCAATTGTAACCATACATTCCGGCGCTGGTGGCACAGAGTCTCAAGACTGGGCAGATATGCTTCTAAGAATGTATCTGAGGTGGGCAGAAAAAAAAGATTTAAAAACTGAGATAGTTGACTTTATGCCTGGTGATGAAGCCGGAATAAAAAGTGTTACATTTACAGTGAAGGGTAACAATTCTTTTGGTCTATTAAAATCAGAAAAAGGTGTACATCGTCTAGTTCGTATTTCACCTTTTGATGCTAACAAAAGAAGGCATACCTCTTTTGCCTCTGTTGAAGTCATACCGGAAATAGAAGATGATACAAAGATTGAAATAGCTGAGTCAGATTTAAGAATTGATACATACCGTGCTACAGGTGCTGGCGGGCAACATGTGAATACTACTGATTCAGCTGTTCGCATAACACACATACCTACCAATATTGTAGTACAGTGTCAAAATGAGCGTTCCCAGTATAGCAATAAGCTTACTGCTATGAAGATACTTAAAGCCAAATTGTATGAGTTTTATCAAAGCAAGAAAGAAGAAGATCTGGAAAAGATAAGCGGTGATAAAAAAGAGATAGCATGGGGAAGCCAAATTCGTTCATATGTTTTTCAACCATACCAAATGGTTAAAGATCACAGGACCAAAATGGAAAGCAGTAATATTCAACAGGTTATGGATGGAGAAATACAAATGTTCATCGATGCTTATCTGGAGTTGTTAAATAAAAGTAAGAATTAATATTAGATTAAGGCAAATTATAATTGCAGGATAGCTGTGGAGGAAAGATATGTTGAAAGATATGAAAATTAAAAATTTTATGGATATGCTTGCATCCAAATCTCCCACACCCGGAGGTGGAAGTGTTGCTGCAATGACAGCAGCCATGGGTGCAGCCCTTCTTTCTATGGTTGGTAATCTAACTGTTGGAAAAGAACAATATCGGGACTTGGAAGACGATATAAAGGAAATACTAAAAAATAGTGAAAGCCTCAGGGTAGCCCTTGAAAACCTTATGGAAAAAGATGTAGAAGTTTTTAACCAATTCATGGCTGTTATGAAATTGCCAAAGACAAATGAAGTAGAAAAGAAAGCAAGAAATCAGAAAATGCAAATTGCTCTCGTGGAGGCTGCCAGGATACCTATGGAAGTTGCACAAAAAAGCAAAGATGTAATCGATATTTGCCTGGAAATAGCTATGAAGGGGAATAAGAATGCTATTAGTGATGTAGGAGTAGGTGTAATATTAGCAGA
>CAZLMD010000010.1:0-27295 GCA_964560535.1 uncultured Atribacterota bacterium | reverse complement strand
CCTAATTACAAACAATTTAATTGTCGGTAAAATAGCGAAGGAAACTTTATTTTGATTTCAACATATCTATATGGCGAATATTCAATGAATTTAAATAAATCTAAATTGACAATTTAAATTAATATGGTATTCTATAAATGGTTAATCCATTAGTCAATTAGTCCAATTTTATAAAGGCTTTTCAGTTATGGAAATAGAAATTGATAGAAACAGTAGAATACCACTATATCTTCAAATTAAAGAACAATTCAAAAGATTAATTCAGAATAATCAGTTAAACAAAGGTTCACAATTACCTACTGAAAGAGAACTGTCTCTTAAATTAAAAGTAAGTAGAAATACTGTCAGCATGGCTTATAAAGAACTTGCTCAAGAGAGATTAGTTTCCTCTATTTCTGGCAAGGGTACCTTTGTATTAGTTGGAATTGAACAGGAAAGTAAAGTTCTCAATAATACAAAAGAATCTATATTGTTAAAGAATATTGATCCAGCTATACAGGATGCTTTAAAATTGGATGTTCAATTGGATGATTTTATACGCTTAATTAACCATCGTTTTAAAGAAAAAAGAGCTTTTTATAACAATATAAATATTGCTTTTATTGAATGTAATCAGGAGCAATTACATTATTTTTCTAAAAGGTTGGAATTAGGCGAAGGTATTAACATAATTCCTATCCTGATTGATGAGTTGTACCATCAAAAAGATATCTTCCTGAACAAAATGAAATCGGTCGATTTAGTAGTTACAACTTTTTTTCATTTACAGGAAGTACAGGATTATCTGAAATATGAGAATAAAAAAATTATTGCAATTGCACTGGACCCCCAAATCGAGACCATGGTTAAAATAGCTCACAATACCTCTCCAGATATGAATATTGGATTAATTTGCTTAACCGATAAGTTTGCTGAAAGAGTCATTATCTCTATTAATAATGCAGGCATAAAATATACTGAAATAATTACTACAATAAGCCGGGAGAAAAAAGAGTTGGACAATGTTATTAACAGTAGTGATATATTAATAGTGTCTCCAGGTAGAAAGAAAGAAATACAGAAGCTTATTTCTAAGAAAATTCCTCTTATTGAGTTTGTTTATATCCCTGATAAGGGATCAATAGATACTTTGAAAAAAAGTATACATGATATTAAAAAGAAAGGCTATATATTTTCTAATGGATAAAGGAATATTGCCAAAGATTTATCAAAACGAAAAAACAGCAATAACAGTAAATGAAAATTGGTGTAAATCGTGTGGTATATGCATAAGGTTCTGTCCCAAAAATGTTTTAATTAGTAATGAAAAGGGGGTTCCTATGGCAAAAAATATTGATGATTGTATCCATTGTAGACTGTGTGAATTAAGATGTCCTGACTTTGCAATCAATGTTAGGAAAAAAGAAAAAACTATAAGTGGTAACACAAATTTGGATCCAAAATCTTTTGAGGATTAAACAGGATGGAAAAAAAAAGAAGAGTAAAAATACTACAAGGCAATGAAGCATGTGTAGAAGGAGCACTTTTAGCCGGTATTCGATTTTTTGCAGGCTATCCCATTACCCCTGCCTCTGAAATATCTGAAGGAATGGCAGTAAGACTTCCTAAAATTGGTGGAGTTTTTATGCAAATGGAAGATGAGATTGCAAGTATGGCTGCCATCATTGGTGCTTCTATCGCTGGAGTTAAATCGATGACTGCCAGTTCGGGTCCGGGAATATGCTTGAAACAGGAAAATATCGGTTTTGCTATTATTGCTGAAGTTCCTTGTGTTGTCGTTAATTCCCAGAGGGGTGGTCCCAGTACAGGGTTACCCACCAAACCTTCGCAGGGTGATGTAATGCAAGCCCGCTGGGGAACACACGGAGATCACCCAATGATAGCACTAGCTCCTTCAGATGTTAATGAAATATTGCATATGACTATAAAAGCTGTTAATTTAAGTGAGAAATATCGAACTCCAGTTATGCTTTTATTGGATGAAGTTATTTCACATATGCGCGAAAAGATTACTATCCCTACTATAGAAGAGATAGAGATTATTAATAGGAAAAAACCGGTAACAGATAAGAAAAGTTTTATACCATTCAAGGCTGATGATGACTTAGTTCCACCCATGGCGAGTTTTGGAAGCGGATATAGATACCACATAACTGGCTTAATCCACAATGAAAAGGGTTATCCAACTTCTAACAATGTAGAAATAGATAATCTAATAAGGAGATTAAACAATAAGGTAGAATTAAATAAAAAAGATATTATTATTGAAGAAAAGATACTATTAGATGATGCCAAAATTGCAATAGTAGCCTATGGATCAATTGCCAAAACGGTTTTAAGTGCAATCAAGCTAGCAAGAGAAAAAGGGATAAAAGTTGGGTTGTTAAAACTGACTACTCTTTGGCCTTTTAGTGATGAGACTATTAGCCAATTAGCCGGTCAGGTTAACTCAATAATAGTAGCAGAAATGAACTTGGGTCAAATAGCACGAGAGGTACAAAGGGCGGCCCAGGGTAAATGTCGGGTTATTCCATATGGCAGAGTAGATGGGGAGTTGATTAACCCTGTTGAAATGCTTTCTAAAATTATGGAGGAAAATAAGATATGAACGATTCCATTACTCAATACTTTAGAATAGAAATGTTCCCACATATATGGTGTCCAGGATGTGGAAATGGAATAGTATTAGGAGCTTTGTTAAGAGCTATACATAACTTAGGCTGGGAAAGGGATGAGGTTGTAATGGTTTCAGGTATCGGATGTTCAAGTCGTATCACTGGTTATGTAGATTTTAATACAATGAATACCACTCATGGCAGAGCTCTCCCTTTTGCAACAGGGATAAAAATGGCTAATCCTGCTTTAAAAGTTATTACTGTAATGGGTGATGGAGATTGCGCTTCTATTGGTGGTAATCACTTTATTCATTCTGCTCGCCGTAATATAGATATAACGGCTATAATTATCAATAACATGGTTTATGGCATGACTGGCGGCCAGTATTCTCCTTTAACCCCTACAGGTAAATTCGGGTCAACTGCTCCGTATGGGAATATTGACCAAACATTTGATTTGGTAGCATTATCAATCAGTGCCGGAGCCTCTTATGTTGCAAGAGGAAGCGTGTTTGATGCCAATCAGATCACTAGATTTATTAAAAAAGCATTGGCAAAAAAAGGGTTTTCTGTCGTTGAGATTATTGCAGATTGCCCAATCTCTTATGGAAGAATCAATCAATTAAGAACACCCGTTCAAATGCTGGAATGGATAAAAGAGATTACCATTTCTAAAAATATTTGGGAAAAATTATCAGATGAAGAAAAAGAAGGAAAAATTCCTACTGGTGAATTTTTAGATATTGATATACCTGAATATACTGAAAGATACCGAGAAATCTGTAACTATATTCAACCAGGAGAAACAAAAAAATGAGAAAAGAGATTTGCTTAAGTGGTTCAGGAGGACAAGGGCTGATTCTTGCCGGGATTATTTTAGCTGAAGCAGCCGGTATCTACGAAGGGCTTGAGGTAACCCAAACCCAATCATATGGACCTGAAGCCAGGGGGGGAGCAAGTAGATCAGAAATTGTTATCAGCAATGAGAAGATAGATTACCCTAAAATATTAAAATCTGATATCCTCCTGGCATTGACACAGAAAGCCTGTGATAAATATATAAGAGATCTAAAAGATGACGGGATGCTATTGATAGATTCAACAAATGTCTTAAATATCCCCCCATTCCAGGGAAACATTTATAAATATCCCATAATTAAGGATGCTAAAAACATTATTGGAAATCAACAGGTAGCTAATGTTATTTCTTTGGGTATTATAATTCAATTAACAGATCTAGTTTCTAAAGGCGCACTTAGGAAGGCTCTTCGAGATAGGATTCCAGAAAGATTAATGGAGTTAAATGAGAAGGCATTGGAACATGGTTTTGAAATTGGAGAAAAATTGCTGAGTAAAGCTTAATATATATTTGGAAAGGATGAATTAGATGAAGGTTCTTGTTGTTAATTCTGGAAGCTCCTCTATTAAGTATAGGCTTTTTGATATGAGCAATGAGTCTGTATTAGCAAAGGGCTTAATTGAAAGGATAGGGATAGAGGGTTCATTGATAAACCATTATCCAACAGGGAAAGAATTGTTAAAAAAAGAGATGGATATACCTGATCATCGCAAAGGAATTGAGATTTTAATAGAAGCATTGCTAAGCGATAATTATGGAGTTATAAAAGATATTTCAGAAATAACAGCCGTTGGTCACAGGGTGGTTCATGGTGGTGAAAAATACTCGGGTTCGGTATTGATAAATGAGGATATTATAAATACTCTCAATGAATACACTGAATTAGCACCGCTACATAACCCACCAAACATATTAGGTATTAAGGTATGTCAGGATTTATTGCCAGGTATTCCCCAGGTAGGAGTCTTTGATACCGCATTCCACCAATCTATTCCTGAACATGCATTTCTCTATGGTTTACCATATAGCTATTATGAAAAATATCATATAAGAAGGTATGGTTTCCATGGTACTTCACACAAGTATGTGACTCAAAAGGCTGCTGAAATGTTGGGGAAAAATATTAATGAATTAAAAATAATTTCTTGCCATTTAGGGAATGGTTCAAGCATAACAGCAGTTAAAAAAGGTCTATCAATCGATACAAGCCTTGGATTTGGTACCATTTCAGGAGTAATAATGGGAACTCGCTGTGGGGATCTTGATCCTGCGATTATTCCTTACCTGATGGAGAAAGAAAAGATTAATATTAATGATATGAATGATATTCTTTACAGGAAAAGTGGCTTCATCGGTTTGTCGGAAGGTATATCTACTGATATGAGGGACCTGGAAGAGCAGCTAATGAGAGGAAATAAAGAAGCACAAAAAACATTAAATGTATTGTTTTATGGTATAAAAAAGTATATAGGTGCTTATGCTGCTGCAATGAATGGACTGGATGTTTTAGTATTTACTGCCGGTATTGGTGAAAATTCACCACTGTTAAGAAAAGAAGTGTGCAAAGACCTGAACTTTTTTGGTATAAATATAGATGATAAGAAAAATGATGGGTTAAAAGGGAAACAAGCGGTTATTAGCACAGATGATTCAAGGACAGCAGTACTGGTGGTACCCACCAACGAAGAATTGATGATAGCTCTTGATACAGCCGAAATCTGCAATAACTTAAGATAATGTATGTATTTTATAATTTAATTAATTATTGGAGAGGTAATAAATGTGAACCTTATTTACAAGAAAACAAAATTATACCATGATATGTACAGTATGTGGATTCAAGCACCAGAAGTTGCAAAAAATGTCGAACCAGGCCAGTTTATTATCCTAATGACTAAAGAAAAGGGTGAGAGGATACCATTAACAGTTGCTGACTATGACCGGGAGAAAGGTCTGATTCAAATTGTGTTTCAAATTGTAGGAAAAACTACAGATGAACTTGCTTGTTTTCAAGAAAAGGATTATCTGTACTCTTTTACTGGCCCTTTAGGACATGAGTCAGAAATCGATTATTTTGGAACCGTTGTTGTAGTGGGGGGAGGTACCGGGATAGCATGTATTCACCCAATAGCACGTAAATTAAAGGAATACGGGAACAAAGTTATTGCTATTATAGGTGCAAGGACTAAAGATTTGGTAATTATGGAAAAGGAATTAGCATCTGTTTCCGATGAATTAATAGTTACTACAGATGATGGAAGTTATGGGAGAAAAGGCTTTGTCACTACTGTCTTAAAAGAAAAACTCGACCAAGATACTTCTATTAAAAAAATATGGACAATTGGACCGCCAATAATGATGAAAGTAACTACTGAACTTACAAAAGCATATCCTGTTGAAACTATTGTCAGTCTGAATACTATTATGGTTGATGGAACTGGTATGTGTGGCTCCTGTCGGGTATCGATTGGTGGAGAGACAAAATTTGTCTGTACAGATGGACCTGAATTTGATGGTCAACTGGTCGACTGGAATGAATTTATGCATCGAGTATATCGTTATAAAGAAGAAGAAAAGGAGTCCTGGCAGGACTTCAAAAATAAGAACGAATGTAGATGCAAGGAGAACTAAAATGGCTGAAATGATTGAAATGAAAGAAAGAACAAAAAGAGAACAAGTGCCGATGAAAGAGCAACTGCCATCTGAACGCATTCATAATTTCAATGAAGTTCCTCTTGGATACACAAAAGAAGAAGCAATCTTTGAGGCACAACGGTGTCTTCAATGCAAAAAACCTACCTGTATGAGGGGATGCCCTGCCGAAATAGATATCCCTACTTTTATTCGCTATATTGTTGAAGAAGATTTTGCAAAAGCATATCTAACTATTTTGGAAACAGATGCTCTTCCAGCAGTTACTGGAAGAGTTTGTCCACAAGAAGAACAATGTCAAAAAGAATGTGTTTTAAATAAACGGGGTAAACCAATTGCAATAGGTAGATTAGAACGTTTTGTAGCTGATTGGGCTAGAGAAAATGGAATACATGGCGAAAAGAATATTAACACTCAAAAAGGTAAGAAAGTGGCTATTGTTGGTTCCGGTCCTGCTGGGCTAACATGTGCTGCAGACCTTGCTAAAATGGGATACCAGGTTACACTATTCGAAGCATTGCATAAACCCGGAGGAGTTCTTGTTTATGGAATACCTGAATTTAGGCTACCTAAATCAATCGTTGAATATGAGGTTGATGGAATAGAAAAGCTGGGTGTAAAAGTAATTTGTGATCAAGTAATTGGAGCGACCAGGAGTATAGAAGAATTAAAAAATGAGTTTGATGCCATATTTCTGTCCAACGGAGCAGGAGCACCTCGTTTTATGGATATTCCAGGGGAAAATATGAACGATGTCTACTCTGCTAATGAATTTCTGACCAGATCTAATCTGATGAAGGCATATTTATTCCCAGACTATGACACCCCGATAAAAATAAGAAAAAGGGCTGCTACCATAGGTGCTGGTAATGTTGCTATGGATGCTGCCCGAACTGCTTTGCGCTTGGGTGCTGAAAAATCATATATTGTTTATAGGCGTTCTAGAGCTGAAGTGCCAGCTAGAGCCGAAGAAGTGCATCATGCTGAAGAAGAAGGTATAAACTTCCATTTTTTAACTCTACCAATCAGAATTTTGGGAGATGAAAATGGGAGAGTTACAGGTATGGAATGTTTAAAGATGGAACTGGGGGAACCAGATCAATCAGGCAGAAGAAGCCCTATTCCAATTGAGAATTCTAATTTTATTTTAGAAGTGGACATGGTTATTGATGCTATTGGTACAATGGCCAATCCAATTGTAGCGAGAAGTGCTAAAGGTGTTGAGGTCAATCAATGGGGGTATTTTAAGGCAGAAGAAACTACCAAAATGACTACTTATGAAGGTATTTTTGCAGGAGGCGATATTGTTAGAGGCTCAGCAACTGTTATTTCTGCAGTAGGAGATGGGAAAGTTGCCGCCCGTTCTATTGATGCCTATTTATCTTTGGGGAAGAGTTTAAAAAATAAAAGAGAATAGATTCTAACAACAAATAATATAAAATAAACGGAGGTTTTACAATGTCTCAGGATAAAGAAATGAATCCTTTTAAAATTGTTCAGGCACAATTCGATGAAAATGCTCAAAAGTGTAAGCTAGATAAGTCGATGCAGGAATTTTTAAGGGAAGCAGAGCGAGAACTTCAGGTAAGAATACCAGTAGAAATGGATGACGGTAGTACTAAAACGTTCACCGGATTCCGCGTACAACACTCTACAGCTCGTGGTCCGGCAAAAGGTGGATTGAGATTTGCCGAAAATGAAACCATTGATATGGTAAGAGGTCTAGCGATTATGATGACCTGGAAATGTGCAGTAGTAAATATTCCTTTAGGTGGTGGAAAGGGTGGAGTAGCCTGTAATCCTAGAGAGTTATCTGATAGGGAAACTGAGAAACTCTGTCGAGGCTGGGTAAGAAAGGTATACGATTTTGTTGGCCCAGAAATGGATGTTCCTGCACCAGATGTAGCTACTAATCCTCAGGATATGCTCTGGATCATGGATGAATATGATACAATTGCCAGAAGCAGGAAGCCCGGATTTGTGACAGGCAAAGCAGTTGGTGTCGGAGGTTCTTTGGGTAGAACTGAAGCTACTGGATATGGTGTCATATATTGTGTTAGAGAAGCATTGAAAAAAATAAATATTGATTTTAAAGGAGCAACAGCATCTATTCAGGGAGCTGGGAATAATGCTCAGTATTGCTGTGAAAAGTTTACTGAATATGGTGGCAAAGTTGTTGCTATGTCTTGTTGGGATCCAAATGACAAAAAATCTTATACATATAGTAGTGAAGATGGAATTGACCCTGAAGATCTATTTGCCCCTGGTACTTTAGACAGATTTGGTACAATTGATCCAGAAAAAGCAAAATCTTTCGGGTGGAAACAAGAAGATGGAGATGCCTGGATAAGAAAACCGGTAACTGTTCTGATACCAGCTGCATTGGGCTCAGCTGTTCACAAAGATAATGTTAATGAAATTGACTTTGATACTCTTAAAATATATGCTGAAGCTGCCAATAGCCCCACAACTCCTGAAGCCGATAAAGTCATAAAAGAAAAAGGTGTCTACCTTATTCCTGATTTCCTATGTAATGCTGGTGGTGTTACCGTTTCATACTTCGAACAGGTCCAGAATAATATGAATTATTATTGGCCGAAAGAAGAAGTTTTTGAAAAATTAGACCATATTATGACTTCTGCCTTCCATGATGTCGTTAATTTAGCTGAAAAAGAATGCCTGTATAATCGAGATGCAGCGTATATTATTGCTATCCAAAGAGTTTCTCGAGCAGTTGAAGGAAGAGGCTGGGTAAAAACAAAAAAATAGTAATTAATAATTTCAGTTAGGGGTTAATCCCCTAACTGAAATTTAATTGAGGTGTTACTAAGTATGAAGGTATTTGCTCTTATAGGTGAAAGTGGAACAGGTAAGAGCCATAAAGCTTTACTGATAGCACATCAGGAAAAAATTGAATATATTATTGATGATGGCCTTTTGATTAAAAAAGATAAAATACTGGCAGGTCTATCAGCAAAAAAAGAATCCAATAGGATTCAGGCAATCAGAAGGGCTATTTTTTTTGATGAAGAACATGCCAATTCAGTTAAAGAAGTTATAAGAATAGAAAAACCCAAAAGTATGATGGTTTTAGGTACGTCAAAGGGGATGGTAGAAAAAATAATCGAAACCCTGGGATTACCTGCTGTAAGTAAAGTTTTTAATATAGAAGATATTTCCAGTAAGAAGGAAATTCAGCTGGCTCGAACGAGTCGGGCTAGAGAGGGAACACATATAATTCCTTTACCGGGAATTGAAATTCAAAGGAAATTCCCAATAAATTTGGTAGAATCTTTAGAAATATTTTATAAGAAACGATATATTAATAAAAAAATTGGAGAACGGACAGTTGTACGTCCACCTTTTAGCTATTTTGGAAAGCTATTTATTTCTGAAGATGCTATCCTGGATATAATATATTTTCAGATGAGAAATTTTAAAGATGTGATAAGAATTGGAAAAACAAGAATAAATATCAATGAAGAAGGTATTTTGATTCAGATCAATCTTACATTAAAATATGGCAAAAATATAACAAAAGTGGTGAAGTTAATACAAGAGAGTTTAAAAAAAGAACTAGATTACATTACAGGCATTAATATTAAAAAAATCGATATTTTTGTAGAAAATTTAACAATAGAAAAAAGCAAGGCTTCTGCTAATTAGGTGGATATGTATTTATTTTTTAATAATTAATATTTTCCATAAATTAATACATGTTTTTAAGCAAGACTGTAAAACTCTTGAATCGAAATAAATAATATATAAACAGTATCAATTAGAATAAAATACCATTTTTATCTACACTACTTGATTGATTTAACTATATTAGGGATTAGGGCTGATTGCATAAGTTACACTGTATAGTATTTTTTAAAAAAGAATAAAATAAGCAAATTAATAAAAATTGAAATTAAAGGGAGTATCTTTCTGTATTTCAGTATTAAATGCTTTTTATATATATCCTATCAATCAATCTAGCTCATGATAATTGAAGAAAAGGAGTGATGTTAATTGGACTACAAGGAAAAAAATAGATTAGAGGAAAATAAAAAAAACTGGGAAGAAAATATTTTAAATAAAGCTTTAAATAATTATTCTGAGAGGAAAAAAGTATTTGTCACTGGTTCAAATGAGGAAGTAAATAGGTTATATGACCCGATTGATTTAGAAAACTTTGATTATGTAAATGATTTGGGCTATCCGGGAGATTACCCATATACCAGAGGGGTACAACCAACCATGTACCGAGGAAGATTGTGGACTATGAGGCAGTATGCTGGTTTTGGTGATGCAGAAGAGTCAAATAAAAGATACAAATATCTGTTAAAAAATGGGCAAACAGGTTTAAGCATTGCTTTTGATCTACCAACCCAAATTGGATATGATTCATCCCATCCAATGTCACATGGTGAAGTTGGAAAGGTTGGAGTAGCTATAGATACCCTAGAGGATATGGAGATACTGTTTGACGGAATACCTTTAGATAAAGTAAGCACTTCTATGACTATAAATGCTCCTGCGGCAGTTCTATTGGCAATGTATATAGCTATAGCTGAAAAACAAGGAATTTCTAAATCCAAACTAAATGGGACCATACAAAATGATATCCTAAAAGAGTATATTGCAAGAGGTACATACATTTTTCCACCCTTACCATCCATGAGGCTTATTACAGATATTTTTGAGTATTGCTCAAAAGAATTGCCAAAATGGAATACCATTAGTATTAGCGGGTATCATATAAGGGAAGCTGGGGCAACTGCCATTCAAGAGATTGCCTTTACTTTAGCTAATGGAATAGCTTATGTTGACGCAGCAGCTAAAAGTGGCCTAGATATTGATATTTTTGCACCCAGACTTTCTTTTTTCTTTAATGCACATAATGATTTATTTGAAGAGGTTGCCAAATTCAGGGCAGCACGAAGATTGTGGGCTAAAATCATGAAAGAACGGTTTGGAGCTAAAGACCCAAGATCTATGATGTTGCGGTTTCATACTCAAACTGCAGGGTGTACACTTACTGCACAACAACCTGATAACAATATTGTTAGAGTGGCTATTCAAGCTCTGGCGGCAGTTTTGGGCGGAACACAGTCTTTGCACACTAATTCAAGAGATGAGGCACTCTCTCTTCCATCTCAGAAGTCAGTGAGAATAGCATTAAGAACACAGCAGATTCTTGCATATGAAAGTGGAACTGCAGAAACAATTGACCCGATGGCAGGTTCTTACTATCTCGAAAAATTAACATCTGAAATCGAGATGAGAGTAAATGATTATATTGATCAAATAGATGGATTGGGTGGAGCTCCCAGGGCTATTGAAAGAGGGTTTATACAAAGAGAAATACAAAATAGTGCTTATAAATACCAGAAAGACATTGAAGAAAAGAAAAGAATAATAGTTGGGGTCAATGAATTTCAATCAGAAGAAGAACCAATGAAAGACTTGCTAAGAGTAAATCCAGAAATAGAAAAAAAACAGGTAGAAAAATTAACTTTATTGAAAAACAAAAGAAATGAAGCAGAAGTACGTGAAAATCTACTTATGTTAAAAGATAAAGCCAGCTCTGATCAGAATGTTATGCCAGCTATTATTAAATGTGTGAAAAGCTATGCTTCTCTGGGAGAGATATGTGATCAGCTCAGGGGAGTGTTTGGTGAATATAAAGATTCTATAAATATATAAAAGATGAGGATAGCAGACAATGAGAAATATAAAAATTAGAGTTTTAGTTGCTAAGCCAGGTCTAGATGGGCACGACCGGGGCGCTAAAGTTATAGCAAGAGCATTAAGAGATGCTGGAATGGAGGTCATCTATACAGGATTGCGACAGACACCTGAGCAGATTGTTGAAACTGCAATTCAAGAAGATGTGAATGTAATTGGATTAAGCATTCTTTCTGGAGCACATATGTATTTGTTTCCAAAAATAATAAACCTATTAAAAGAAAAAGAAGCAACAGATATACTGATAATTGCCGGAGGAATCATACCTAATGAAGATATCAAGGAATTAAAAGAAATTGGAATTAAGGAAATTTTCACTCCAGGAACAGATACTAATAAAATAGTTGAATTTATTAAAAATAACATTACTATTGCCCAATGTTAAATAGGAGAGCAAATAAATGGATTTGACTACAAAGGTGCTACAGGGTGATACCAGGGCTGCAGCAAAACTTATCACTATGGTAGAAAATAATTTTCGTGATGCTCAAAAAATTTTAAAAAACTTGTATCAATACTGTGGCAATGCAATTGTTATAGGGATTACCGGACCTCCGGGATCTGGGAAAAGCACTATTACAGGACGATTAACACAACATGCCAGAAAAGCCGGGAAAAAAGTCGGTATTATTGCAATAGACCCAAGTAGCCCCTTTTCGGGCGGAGCAATACTCGGTGATCGAATAAGGATGCAAGAACTGGCGACAGATAAAGATGTTTTTATTCGAAGTATTGGCACAAGAGGCCATTTAGGAGGACTGTCCGCCTCTACGCAAGCTATAATTAAGATTATGGACGCAATGAATAAAGATATTATTTTTGTTGAAACTGTTGGTGTCGGGCAATCTGAGATAGAGATAATTAAAGTATCAGATATTATTTTATTGGTAGCGATACCTGGAATGGGAGACGACATACAAATAATAAAAGCAGGCATTATGGAAATTGGAGACATAATTGTAGCCAATAAAGCTGATAGAGAGGGAATTGATAAATTGATTTCAGAAATTGAAATGATGATACATTTAAATGATAATGGGACCAGAAGCCCTTCTATAATTAAAACAGTAGGTATCGAAAACATTGGTATTGATGAGTTATGGAGGGAGATTGAAAGGCTAATAGTTTGTTTGCAGGACAATGGACAGATTTATCAAAGAAGAAAAAGTCGAATAAGAAAAGAGATATATGATCTATTTCATGAAAACTTGCAGGAAATGTTTTTTCGATTAATCGGGGAAGACAAATTAGAAAAAGAAGTAGAGAGGGTATTGAGCCAAGTCAACGATCCTTATTGTGCTGTTCAAGAGCTAATACAAATTTTCAAAGAAAAAATATTCAAAGGGGATGGTAATATTGTTTAAAAAAATTAACCATATTGGAATCGCAGTCAAGAACTTAGAAGACGCACTTCTTGTTTTTCGAGATACTCTGGGCATGACCTGTTCTAATATTGAAGAAGTAGAAGAACAAAAAGTTAAAGTGGCTTGTTTACCAGTTGGAGAGAGTGTTATCGAACTATTAGAATCAACATCTCCAGAAGGGAATATTGCAAAATATATCGATAAAAGAGGAGAAGGTATTCACCATATAGCATTTGAAGTAGATAACTTAGAGGCAACAATGGAAGGCCTTAAGAAAAAAGGAGTACAGCTAATTGACCAGGAGCCACGTATTGGAGCCGGTGGTACTAAAATAGCCTTTTTACACCCTAAGAGTACCAATGGTGTTTTAATAGAGTTATGTGAACATGTAGTATAAAGATTGAGATCTCATTATTAAATAGAAAGGAGATACTTTAAAGCCAATTAAGCACTCATACCGTAATATAAAAAATAGATCATCAGAGAATTGAAGAAATAAAGGAAGGTGAGATATCCAATGGAACAAACAATTAATGAATTAATGGAAACTTTACAGAAAAAGAAAGAAAAAATTATCGCCGGTGGCGGAGAGAAAAGAATTAAGGCACAACATGATAAAGGCAAGTTTACTGCCCGAGAAAGAATAGACATGCTGTTGGATGAAGGCAGTTTTAATGAGCTTGATTTTTTTGTTGAACATCGTTGTGTAAATTTCGATATGGCGGGAAAGGAAGTACCCGGAGAAGGTGTAGTGACAGGTTATGGCACAATTGACGGTCGCTTAGTTTATGTTTTTTCACAAGACTTCACTGTTATCGGAGGGTCGTTAGGTGAAATGCATTCTAAGAAGATATGTAAAGTATTAGATATGGCTATGAAAATGGGAGCCCCTGTAATAGGCATTAATGATTCTGGTGGTGCCCGTATTCAAGAAGGAGTTGATTCTTTAAGTGGCTATGGCCAGATATTTTATCGGAACACCATTGCATCAGGGGTGATTCCACAGATTTCTATCGTAGTTGGACCAACAGCCGGTGGAGCAGTCTATTCACCTGCAATAATGGATTTTGTATTTATGGTTAAAAAGATTGGGATTATGCATATTACCGGCCCCAGTGTTATTAAAGCTGTAACAGGCGAAGACGTTTCTCCTGAAAAATTAGGAGGAGCGATGACTCATAATCAAAAGAGTGGAGTTGCCCACTTTGCCAGTGCTAACGAACAAGAGGTATACAAATCTGTAAGAGAAATGCTAAGCTATATTCCTTCAAATAATATGGAAAATGCTCCCTCTGTATGTTCAAATGATGACCCTAATAGAATGGAAGAAGCGTTATTATCTATAGTTCCAACTGATCCAAATAAACCCTATGAGATGAGGGATATAATTAAACACATCGTTGACAACGGTGATTTCTTCGAATCCCATGAACATTTTGCACGTAACATGTTAACTGGATTTGCTAGACTAAACGGTCAAAGTATTGGTATTATAGCTAACCAGCCAAAGGTCTTAGCAGGTTGTCTTGATATTGATGCCTCTGACAAAGCGGCACGTTTTATTCGTTTTTGCGATGCTTTTAATATCCCTATATTAACTTTAGTTGATGTCCCTGGCTTTTTACCAGGAACAACCCAAGAATATGGAGGCATTATAAGGCATGGTGCTAAGATGCTATATGCTTATTCTGAAGCAACAGTTCCCAAAATAACGGTAGTGGTAAGAAAATCATATGGTGGAGCATATCTGGCAATGTGTAGCAGAGATTTAGGTGCAGACCAGGTAATTGCATGGCCCACCGCAGAGATTGCAGTAATGGGTTCCCAGGGGGCTGCCAATATTATTTTCAAAAGAGAGATCGATGCTGCAAAAAATCCAGAAGAATATCGCCAGCAAAAAATTGATGAATATCAGAAAAGTTTTTCAAATCCATATGTAGCTGCAAGCAGAGGTTATGTCGATATGATAATAGATCCCAGAGAAACCAGACCAAGATTGATTACTACATTAGAAATGCTTTCTACAAAAAGAGAGAGCTTGCCAGGGAAAAAACATGGCAATATTCCACTTTAGTTAAGTTGGTTAAACGACAGACATAAGCAGAATTTTAAAATTATTTCTTTCCTATTGGAAGAAGGAGTGTAACATGTATGAAGGAATAAAAGGAGCAATTTTACTGTCAGTAATTGCAATGGTTGTTGTATTTACAATTTTAAGCTTGTTGGCTCTCTTGATGGTAGGTCTGAGAAAGGTAGTCCAAGCCTCTTCTAAAAAAGATTCTAAAGAAGAACAGGTAAGTGTTAAAAAAGAGGATACAGTTACTGTTCCATTTAAAGAAAAAGAAACAGTCAGTTCTGTTGGAAAATATGATGAAGAGTTAATAAGTGTGATATCGGCTGCTATAGCAAGTTATTTAAATACGACCCCATCATTACAGTCAGCCAATGTTATCAACATTAAAAGGATTACACCACAGACACTAAATCCTTGGGCAATATCTGGCAGACAAAAAATTATGACAGAAAGAACATCTATCAGTACTAGAAAAAAAGGAGGAGTTTAATATGACAAAACAATTTAAAATCAAAGTTAATGGAAATGAATACATGGTAGAAGTGGAAGAGGTAATTGCTGGTCAAGCCTCTCCGGCAGTTGCGCCGATTATCAAATCGGAACCAAAAGAAGTGAAAGTAGAGGCAGAACCGGTAAAGACAGAAGTTAAAAAAGAAGTAGCAGTTAGCGCTTCTGAAGGTGAGGAAGTAGTTGCCGCACCTATGCCTGGTAAAATTTTAAAAATAAACGTTTCAGTTGGAGATACTGTACAAGATGGAGACACTCTTTTAATACTAGAAGCCATGAAGATGGAGAATGAAATTGTTGCTGGTTCTAGCGGCAAAGTCAAAAAAATCTCTGTATCTGTAAATGATATGGTGGAAACTGACGATACATTAGTAATTATAGGGTAAAGCCATCATGAAAGGAGCATATTATGAATATTGCTAATTCCCTTATAGAAATGGCCCAACTATCAGGCTTTAAAGGTTTAACACTGGGAAGCGGTATAATGCTTATAGTAGGCGGGACATTACTGTATCTGGCAATTGTAAAAAAATACGAACCATTATTACTGTTGCCTATAGCTTTTGGTGCAATCCTGGTCAATCTACCTCTTTCTGGCTTAATGGATGAAGGTGGCTTTCTAAATATTCTTTCATTTGGTATACGAAATGAACTATTTCCTATTCTGATATTTATGGGGATAGGAGCTATGACAGATTTTGGACCACTATTAGCCAACCCTGTAACGTTTTTACTGGGTGCTGCTGCTCAGCTAGGAGTTTTTATGGCCATTATCGGAGCGGTTTTGATAGGATTTGATATTAGAGAAGCGGCAGCTATTGGCATTATCGGTGGAGCTGATGGCCCAACTTCAATATACTTAGCATCCAAAATGGCACCCCAAATAATAGGGGCAATAGCCGTTGCAGCTTATTCTTATATGTCATTAGTGCCTTTAATACAGCCCCCGATTATGAAGCTTTGTACCACTGAGGAACAAAGAAAAATTGTAATGAAACAATTACATCCAGTATCTAAAACTGAAAAAATATTATTTCCTGTTATTTGCACCATAGTAGTTGGATTAATTTTACCTACAACTGTTCCAATCATAGGTATTATGATGCTGGGAAATTTATTCAGAGAAAGTATGGTTGTAGATAGGCTATCTAACACAACACAAAATGAACTTATAAATATAGTTACCATATTTCTTTCTACATGCGTTGGTGCCACTATGCAAGCTGAATATTTCTTGACCGTTCAGACTATTAAAATAATTATTCTGGGATTGGTTGCCTTTGCTTTCAGCACTTTTGGTGGAGTAATGTTCGGACAGATATTGTACAGGCTGTCTGGTGGAAAGATTAATCCGCTTATTGGATCAGCCGGAGTATCTGCTGTACCTATGGCTGCTAGAGTAGTGCAAAGAGTGGGGCAGGAGGCAAATCCTAAAAATTTCTTATTGATGCATGCTATGGGTCCCAATGTTTCAGGAGTAATTGGGACTGCCGTTGCAGCAGGAGTATTATTAGCATTGTTAAAATGATCGAGTGTATATGTTAATATAAGCAAAGGGGTATCTTGAAAGATACCATCAAGCAGAATTGTTTGAAACTAAATATATGAAAATAATGATATTGTTGATAATCAATTCGAATATTTAATACACTAACAAATGTTGAATAAAGATTATGAAAATTAAAAAATGCACCTATACAATGATACCTTTACTATAGGTGCATTTTTTTACAATTATTTTTAGGTATGCTAAAATACTACAAAACTTTTAATCATTTCAAGGGGTAAATATTTTGAAGATAGAAACCAGGAAAATATGTATTTTTTTTGTTTTATTGGCACTTGTTTTATCTTTTGTTATAGGGATAAAGAGAACAATCGTGGAAAATAATTTTAAACAAATTGATATGACAATGAGCTTAACCAAAATAAGAGAATTGTCTATAAAAGAAGGGTATGATGAAAATGAATTATTAAAAGAGACAAAATCTAAAGGAATAACTGCTATTGCAATCCAGGAAGATACTGTCTCAACACTGGTATCTCAAGGAAAAATAGTTTTTTTCTCCACGAATGACCTCTCCAGACTTAATTACCTTGAAGATTTGAATTTATTCGAAGACGGCAATACCTATAACGGTAAGTTTGCGATAGCCTGCAAAGACTATTACTTGTTTCAGAGGATAAAGAATAATTTACAAACATACTTTGGTGAAAACTCTATAAAAACAAATATAGTTGATGAGAAATACTATGTAATAACATTACAGTGTGATGAAGAAGAGCTGATGAAGCTAGGACTGGGATTTTCCGAGGATGATATAAAAAAAATCCATGAATTGGGATTCAACCTAATATTAAGGCCAAAAAACACTCCTAAAATGAATCCAGATATTTTTCAACAAAAAATGTCTTTATTAGAAGAATTTAATAATATTTCTGCTTTAATATTTGATGAAGAAGAGGTTCTAGGGTATCCCTCTGCAAGCATTTTAGCAGAAATGGCAAAGTATCTAGAAAAGCATAATTTACCATTTGGAATTATTGAGTTTACTTCACAAAAGGGTATTCAGAATCTTTCCTCTAAAATTGGTAGTTTAGCAATACGTGTTCATAGCATAACAAAAGAAGAAATGGAAAAAATCAACCTGAATAAAGCTGTTGAAAGATGGGTCAGGGCAGCCCAGGAAAGAAATATAAGAATATTCTATTTGAATCCATTTATGAATATCAGAGAAGAAGGATTAGTAGACAGCAACCTGTACTATATTGAAAAAGTAAAAGATGAGCTCATTCTTAACAATTTTATTGTTGGCAAAGCTAGTACACTAACTCCTTACCAAGTCCCTGCTTTAATGATTTACCTGATTGGTTTAGGCGTAATATCTGCAGGAATATTATTACTAAAGGAATTATTTAATTTTAGTAATAAATATGAAATTTTATTGTTAATATTCTTATTCCTGTCTTTATTCTTTATTAAAAAATTATTTGGCTTAGTTTTTTTAATGAAAATGCTTGCGTTAGCAACTGCAATTCTATTTCCAACCCTGGCAATTATTATGAATAAGGAATATTTTATAAATAAAATAACTATTAAAAACGAGTTCCAATTAACTTCCACTAACCAGTGCTTCTCCTTTATAGAGATATTGAAAAGAATTATTTTTGGAATTACGAAGATTATGTTAATCTCATTATCAGGTGGATTACTTATCTCAGCATTATTGACTAATTATCAATTTATGCTGGCAATACAACTGTTTAGTGGAATAAAAATTGCTTTTTTGTTGCCAATTATTCTGGTGATATCCTATCTATGGTGGATTGAAAAAAATAATAATAAAACATTGATAGAAGAGATTAAAAAACCTATTTTGTTTGAACATGCTCTGTTATTCCTTATAATTGCATTATTTGGAGTAATTTATATTACACGTTCTGGAAACTTTTCATTTGTATCAATATCTAGTATAGAGGAAAAAATTAGAATATTTTTAGAAAAATATTTAATTGCCCGACCTAGAAACAAAGAATTTTTGATAGGTTATCCGTTGCTATCGTTGGCAATTGCAATGAATTATTTAAAATTCAATTATTTAAAAATTCCAATTATCGCAATAGGAACAGTAGCCCCAATTACTGTTGTTAATACATTTTGTCACATCCACTCTCCTTTATTATTCTCAATGCTAAGAACATTTAATGGATATTGGCTAGGGTTATTATTTTCTATATTAATGATAATTATTATTATATATTCTCTAAGATTATATAGGACCTGTTTAAATGGTAAAAGAAAACGATCATCGTAGAAAAATTATTATCTCCGGTTACTATGGTTTTGGGAATTGTGGTGATGAAGCTATTCTGCTGGCAATGATTCAACAATTCTCAGATATTGTTCCAAAAGAGGATATAATTGTTCTGTCTAATGATCCGGATAAAACCAGGTTGCAATACGGGGTAAGTTCCATTTTTCGTTTAAACCCGTATCATATATATGTACAAATGAAGAAATCTGCCATTTTCGTGAGTGGGGGAGGCGGTTTATTGCAGGATGTTAGCGGGAGAGGGTTTAGTATCATATATTATTCATCTTTAATAATTCTTGCCCAACTGCTTAAAATACCCAGTATTGTTTTTGGACAGGGAATAGGACCGGTCAAAAGTAGGATCAACAAAAATTTAATAAAACTGGCAATGGTTAAATCAAATTTAATAATAGTTAGAGATAAGCAATCACAACTATTGTTAGAGGAGATTGGAGTAAGAGATAGGTCAATTTTTGTATACCCGGATTCTTCTTTCTTATTGAAAACAGAAGAAATATCAGAAGATATAATTGAGAAAAATGAACTAAAGCCCCGAACAGGTGAGTTAAATAATAATATTAACATAGGAATAGTGATTAGGAACTGCAAAGAAATCGAAAAAAACTATATGCAAAAAGTAGAACAAATAGCAGGTGTAGCTGATCATTTAATTGTTAAACACAAGGCAAATCTATCTTTTCTACCTTTTCAAATAGAGAATGACCTGCCTTTAATAAATGATATCGTTGAAAAAATGAATCATTCTCCTGTTGAATACTTTGACCGGGAGATTGGGCCAGATCAAATGATACCACTTATTTCTGAGTTTTCTATTATAATTGGAATGAGGCTCCATTCTATTATATTTGCGACTATCACTAATAAGCCATTTATAGCACTTGATTATGATCCAAAGGTGAAGAATTATGTAAATTCTTTGGGATTGCCAGAATTATTATTAAATATAGAGCAATTAACTATTAAAAATATTGATAATAAGTTAAAATATATTTATGATAACCAAGAGAAAATAATACAGATTTTACATTGTGCCACAAAGGAATATAGGGACAATGTTAAAATGGGATTTGAAAAATTGAAAAATATTTTAAGGAAGAATGTTTAAGAAAGGAAACCAATAACCCTTTGATAAGAATGTTTCATGTTTTTAAAACTTTCCCCAATAAAATACATGCACTATGGGATGTTAATACTCATATAAAAAAAGGAGAATTTGTTTTTTTAGTTGGCCCTACCGGAGCTGGTAAATCGACATTTTTAAAGTTAATTTATCGAGGTATAGTCCCTAGTAAAGGTCAGGTTATTGTAGATGGCGTGAATTTGTCGAGATTAAAGCTATCTCTTTTACCATATTTAAGAAGAGAAATAGGCATAGTTTTTCAGGATTTTAAACTACTATATGATAGGAATGTATTTGAAAACGTTGCATTTAGCTTAAGGGTAGTTGGAATTAAAAACTATATTATTAAGCAGAGAGTTAATGAAGTCTTAAATATTATAGGATTGTATCAAAAGAAGAATACTTACCCACACTTACTTTCTGGTGGAGAACAGCAAAAATTATGTATTGCAAGGGCTATAGTAAGTAAACCTATCATATTATTGACAGATGAACCGACTGGTAACCTGGATCCAGAAACATCCTGGGAAATAATGAAACTACTTTTTAAAATAAATGTTTGGGGTACTACAATTATTGTTGCTTCACATGATAAATTGATGGTAGACAAAGCTCAAAAAAGAGTTATCCGATTAGAGCAAGGAAGGATTGTTTCTGATACAAAGAAAGGAATTTATGCTAAATAATGATTAAAAATATCCTTTTTTATATAAAAGAAGCATTCCTTAGTACAAAAAAAAACAGTATCACCAGTTTAGCAACAATAATCTGCCTTACAGCTACTCTCATAATTGTAGGTTTGTTTATTATTATTTCTTCAAATATTGATTCTTTTATAGCCAATGTTGAGTCACAATTAATTTCTGTTGCCTATTTTAAAGATAATATATCTGAAGAGGAAATCACAGGTTTAGTTGAAGAAATTAATAATATTGAGGGAGTGAAAGAAATTTTATATATTTCTAAAGAAGAAGCTTTGCAAAAACTGAAAGAAGATTTAGCTGAACACGAAGACATATTAGCAGGTTTACCAGAAAATCCACTGCCTTCTTCTCTGGAGATACAAGTTTATGATATTAAACATCTTGAGGAAGTAGCATCATTAGTCAGCCAGCTCAACGGGATTGATGAGGTCAATTATGGAGGAGAGTTAACTAAAAGTTTAATGTTGATTTTTAATTATATTCGAAAAACTGGTATAGGAATTATCCTGATACTGCTAGGGGTTTCAACCCTCATTATGTTCAGTGTTATTAAAATAAGTGTTCATACACAACAACAGGAGATAGAAATAATGGCATTAGTCGGTGCAACAAGCTGGTTTATAAGATGGCCATTTATTATTGAAGGGTTCTTAAAAGGCTCACTATCTTCCCTTATTGCATTTTTTCTTTTAAATAAGGCATATCAATTTTTTATAGGTCAAGTTAAAGAAATAATTCCGTTTCTACCAATTAACATTGAACGAGAGTTTATTGTAAGAATCGGTGTGATGCTTTTCTTGATGGGCGCTTTAACTGGTATCTTTGGGAGCTTGATTTCTTTAAGAAAAATAAGTTTTGAAGAATGATGAAAATAGTTAGTAGACATATTGGAAATAAATATTGTAAAAAATTATTATTAATCTTATATTTGTTATTAATTCTATTCATTCTATGTCTTATATATGACATTGCCGGAGCTGAAAAGACAGAGATTAATATCCAACAGCAACAGGATAATCTTGATAGGATAGAACAGCGAAAAAAAGATATTCAAGAAGAAGTAGAACGACTGAAACAAGAGACTGTGGATTATCAAAAGTCTTTACAAAAAATTCAAGAACTGCTTTCATCAGCTGAAAAAGAATTAGTCAAGACAAAACAAACTTATGAAAATACATTGAATGAGATTGCTAAGTTAGAAGAAGAGTTAACTATTGAGCAAAACAAACTTGATTTACAGTTAATTATTTTAAAAAATAGACTAAAAAAGTTTTATAAATATAATGATGTTACCTATCTGGCTGTCTTAGTGAATAGTAAAGATTTTTCACAATTTTTAAACAGATATCGTTATTTAGAAAAGATTTTGGAAAATGATGCTGATATTGTCAAGCAAGTTAAAGAGCAGGTTGATCTGGTTAAAAAACAAAGGGATAGTCTTCACAACAAAAGGGAGATAACCAAGATGTTAGAAGGGGAAATAGTTAAAGAAAAAGAGAATATCGCTATGTCAGCAGAAGCAAAAAACAAATACCTTGCCAAGATAGAAGATGAGAGAAAGAAGCAGCTTGTTGTTTTAGAGGAATTAGAGAAATCTTCAGCCCAAATAAAAGAAATCATTGAGATAGCTTATAAAGAAAAAGAAAAAGCTAAAGAAGTAGAACAAAAATCTGAACAAGCAACTCAAACAAAGCAAAAAACTGATACTATAAAAACAGAACCGACTTTACAGCCAAAAAAAGGAATATTTCACTTGCCTGTTAATGGTTCAATAATTTCTAATTTTGGTCAACAAAAACAGCCAGACTCAAATACTTTTGTTTTTAACTCGGGTATAGATATAAATGCCCCATTAGGAGAATCTGTACGAAGTGCGAGTTTTGGTACCGTTATTTTTAATGGTAATGTAAAAGGCTATGGTGATATAGTGATAATAGATCATGGTGGCAATGTTGTTACTCTATATGCGCATTTATCAAAAATACTGGTTAAACTAAATGAACAGGTCTCAAAGGGACAAATTATTGGTCAGGTTGGGTTAAGCGGTGGAGTTACTTCACCAAGGTTACATTTTGAGGTAAGAGTAGAGGGGAAACCTGTGAACCCTTTTGAATGGATTTAAAAAATTAATCCATTATGTCACATTAGATTTTATGGAATTAATAGGGATTGGATGGTTAACAATATGAGAAGAAAAAATTATAAAGTAAGTTTAATTATAATAACTGTTATAGTGGGTATATTTTTCTTTACTCTTATTTCTAATATTATCGGGACTAGCCAAAGTAAAAATGTATTTAATGATCTAGAGCCTTTTTTAGAAGTATTGAGCATTATAAGAAGTGAGTACATTGATAAAGAAATTGATACAAAACATCTTATACCCGGAGCAATTAAGGGGATGTTGCTGGAATTAGGAGATCCTTATTCTCGATATATGGACCAGGTAAGTTTTCAAAGAGAACAGGAGAATTTACTAATGGGTCACTTTAATGGTTTGGGTATTATTATTACAATTGTAGATGAACAACTGACTGTAATTTCGCCTATTGAAGATGCTCCAGCTTATAACGCAGGAATAAAGACAGATGATAAAATATTTGAGATCGATGGAGAATCAACAAAGGGTATTAGCCTGGATGAGGCGGTCAATATTCTACGCGGTGAAAAGGGAGTGCCGGTAACCCTTACAATAAAAAGAGAAAATATAGAAGAAATGTTAGAAATAACTATCATACGAGATATTATTGAAGTCGAGGCAGTTAAAGAGAAATTGCTTGAAGAAGATCAGGTTGGTTATATTAGAATTTCTACATTTAATGCCAATACCGCTCCAGAATTAAAACGAGTTTTAAATGATTTTGCTGAAATACCATTAAAGGGGATTATTGTTGACCTTAGAAACAACCCTGGTGGCCTTCTTGAGTCTTCGATAGAAGTAGCCAGCCAGTTTATTAAAGAAGGGGATATAGTCAAGATTAAAGGAAGAAATGAACTAACAAAAGTATACCATACATATGGAAATAATTACCCTGATTGGCCCCTAATCATATTGATAAATAAAGGAAGTGCCAGTGCTTCAGAGATTGTAGCCGGTGCTATCCAGGATAACGAGAGAGGAATTGCTATTGGGGAACAATCATTTGGAAAAGGCTTGGTACAGCAAATATACCCTTTATCAGATGACTCGGCAGTAATAATCTCTACTTCTGAATACTATACTCCAAATAGTAGAATAATAAATAACATTGGTATCGAGCCAGAAATAACAATTATAAATCAGGGAGACTCTGAAGAAGATGATCAGCTGAACGCTGCCCTGGATTATATACTTAAAGATTTAGTCAAAGTTGAGTAGTTGAGTTATCATATGGAAAAAAAATTGTGGAATTATCTTTATTCTGTGCTCCTTTCAATAATTTTGTTACTATTGATAGGAATATTTTTACAATTAAATAATAAAAGTGGGTACAAGATAAAAAATGATTCAATTATAAATAAAAATGGAAATACAAAGGAATCTGTGGCGCAAACAAAAGAACAGTCCACAAGTGACAACTATGCATTCTTCTACCATAATATTATTGAACAAAAATCTAAGGAACCCTCTTTGTTCAATAAGTTTGTAACTAATAGAAATAAAGAAGATGTTAAAGCAAAAATTGCAATAATAATTGACGATATGGGCCATCAAAAAAATATTGCCGAACAGTTAATGGAATTAGGTTATCCTGTTGCCATATCTGTGTTACCATTTTTACAACATTCTCAGGAAGTAGCAGAAATGGCTAAGGAAAAGGGTTTTACTGTTTTACTACATTTGCCCATGCAACCACAAAATTCTGATACAGACCCTGGGAAAGGTGCAATTTTTACAACTATGAACGAACAAGAAATAAGAGCAAAAATTGTAGCAAACCTTCAGAATGTTCCAAATATTGTTGGTGTTAATAACCATATGGGTTCGAAGGCAACAGAGGATGATCGTATTATGGAAATTGTTTTGACTGAATTAAAAGAAAGAAATCTTTTTTTTGTTGACAGTATGACCACTCCTCATTCTGTTGGCTATAAATTAAGTAAAGAAATGGGTCTTAAAACTGCTCAACGCAACGTTTTTTTAGATAATGAACAGGATGTTAATTATATCAGAAATCAAGTTGTGATATTAAAAGACCTGGCCTTAGATTCGGGAAGTGCTATAGCTATAGGACACCCCTATTGTAATACTGTTAGCGTTCTTAAAGAAATGGATTCAATATTAGGACGAGAAGGTGTTGAGATCGTTCGAATAGAAGATTTGTTGGAATAAAGTAATCAACCGGGAGGAAGCATGAATATTAAAAATAAAAATATTAGGGTAAGATTTGCCCCAAGCCCAACTGGGTATCTCCATATTGGAGGAGCTAGAACTGCCCTATTTAATTGGCTATATGCCAGACATTATGGAGGGACTTTTGTTCTAAGAATTGAAGATACTGACTTACTCAGATCTACTCCTGAGGCGGTTGATGCTATCTTAGACGGAATGAGATGGCTCGGTCTTGATTGGGATGAAGGACCAGGGATTGGTGGAAAATACGGACCTTACTTTCAAACGCAAAGGTTAAACTTATATACACCATTTATTAATAAATTATTAGAAAGCGGTAGAGCCTACTACTGCTATTGCAGTGCAGAAGAGCTATCAGATAGAAGGGAAGAACAATTAGCTGGAGGCAAGCCATCTGTATATGACAGAAAATGTTTGAATTTAAATGAAACTGAAAGGGAGCGTTTAGAAAAAGAAGGGAAAAAACCTGCGATCAGGCTTAAAATGCCTGATAAAAAAATTATTGTTAATGATTTAATTAAGGGAAATATGGAATTTGAAGGCAGCCTGTTAAGTGATTTTGTAATTATAAAATCTGATGGTGTTCCAACTTATAATTTCGCAGTAGTAATTGACGATATTTTAATGAAAATATCTTTAATTATGCGGGGAGATGATCATATATCAAATACACCAAAACAGATAATAATATATCAGGCTTTAGGAATTGATCTACCAGAGTTTGCTCATATCCCAATGATAATGGGCCCTGATAACGCAAGGTTAAGTAAGCGACATGGTGCAACCTCTGTTATTGAATATCAAAAAATGGGATTTTTACCAGAAGCAGTAATAAATTATATAGCCCATTTAGGATGGTCTTCTGGAACCAATCAAGAGATTTTTACCATTTCTGAATTAATTGAAGGATTCGCACTTGAAAAAATATCTAATCATTCTGCTATTTTCGATATGGAAAAACTAAATTGGTATAATAACGAGTATTTAAAAAATCTTGATGATGAAAAATATGTCGAATTATTAATTCCATTTCTTAAAGAAGCCGGTCTTGTCGAGTTACCTTTAAATGATGAAAAAAAAGAATGGCTGAAAAAAATTGTTTCTCTGATGAAAAGTAGGGTAAGAAATTTCAAACAGTTCTTAGAATATGGAGATTATTATTTTACAGATGATTTTTCCATCGAAGATAAGGGTATGACGATATTAGAACAAAGCGGAGTAAAAAATGTTTTAACTGATTTGGTAAAATATATTAAAAAAATTGATAAATGGAATGAAGAAAACATTGAATCAAAAGTAAGAGAGATGTCTAGTGAATTAAATCTCAAAGGAAAAGATATTATTCATCCAACACGTATCGCCCTTTCTGGCAAAACTGTTGGTCCGAGTTTATTCTCTTTAATGGAAATACTAGGGAAGGACAAGAATATCAATCGATTAGAAAAGACAATTAAGAAAATTGAGAAAGAATCCAATATTCATTAAATATACAGATTAA
>CAZLMD010000009.1:0-38804 GCA_964560535.1 uncultured Atribacterota bacterium | reverse complement strand
TAGAATATGGCTTATTCTTTAAATATTCTATTCCCATTTTTCGCAAAGAATCTTCTGCTAAGCGATAATGTTCTTCTTTCGGTTTTTCAAATATTCCCAACCACGGAGCCAGCCCGGTCACCACATAGTCAATAACATTATAATCAAAAGACGGGAAAATGGTTTGCGGAACATAGCCAACTATCCTCGCAATATCACGATGCCCCATTGTCATAATACTCTGTCCATTAATTAATATTCTACCACTTGTAGGTATTCTTATTTTAGCTAAACAAGATAGAAGTGTCGTTTTACCAATTCCATTTGGACCCAATATGCTTATTATTTCACCGGCATTTATATCCAAATTAATGTTGCTAAATATTTCATTAAGTCCGTCATAAGAAAAACCCATCTGCTCGACTTTTATATACATCAAAAATCCCCTATTCCGCAAGAGTTCTCTGCTTATAAAGTAAATAAGCAAACAATGGCGCACCTACAAAGCCTGTCAATATCGAGAGAGGAATTTCTACATTAGAAATAGTTCGAGCAAGAGTATCAATTATTAACATGAAAAGCGCACCCATAACTACAGTAGTTGGTATTAATTTAGTATGATCTGTACCAATAAGCAGACGTCCCAGGTGTGGAATCACCAGACCAACCCAACCGATTGTTCCGCTGACCGAAACAGCACTAGCAGTTAGCAAGCTGGCACAGATAATAACAATTCCCCTTATTTGATTTATATTTATGCCTAGGGATTTTGCTTCTAAATCACCAAAGGATAGAATATTTATTCTCCAGGAAAGTAATAGCAATACCAACGTACATACTAAGAAAACAGGAGTAATGGCAACTATCTCTCTTCCCAGAACTTTAGCCATACTGCCCATTTGCCAGAAAACAATAGAAGCCAGTTCTGTCTGTTCTTCAGCAATAAACTTCATAATTGCTAAAATTGAACATAAAAATCCGCTAACTATTATTCCTGAAAGAACTAACATCATATTATTTCTATTTTTGAATAATTTAGGAATCGAAGTACTTAAGTATACGGCAAATAAGCCACCTACAAAAGCCATTAATTGTCTTTGAGCAAGTGATGCGCCCAGCATGATTGCGAGGGCTGCACCTACAGATGCACCTGAGGAAACTCCTAATAGGTCAGGAGAAATTAACGGGTTCTTAAAAACTCCCTGATATACGGCACCTGAAAGTGAAAGCATAGCCCCAACCAGGATAGAAACTATAATTCTTGGCATTCTAATATAAAAGACAACGCTTTCCATTGTAGAATCTGAAGATTGGGTAAGACCTAATTTATATAACATTAAATTCAAAACATCAAGAGGATTATTGCTATACCTTCCTAAGCTAACTGAAATAAAAAAACTAATCACTAAAAGTATAGACAACAGCATTAGCTGTTGTCTATATCTATAATTATTCATGCAATTCCTTTCAAAAACAGGTGACTATTCTAACTATTTTATGTCCAACTGTTCTACACTAAAAGTTATACCGTATACTAAGTTATAAAATTGATCAACATCTTTCATGATTTCTTCGATGGTGTATAAATCTGGATGAAGGTTGTGGGTAGCCCAGGCAATACCCAGTGCCAGTGCTGCTGTTGGCTGATCCCAGGGTTCTATTTTTGAAGGAAAAGCATATATTTCTTTATCCCGTACCGCTTTAATACTGCTCCAGGATGGATCATTGATTAAATCTTCAGCAGTATAGCTGGCATATGCAGGATACCAGATTACGTCTGGGTTCCAGTTTATTATCTGTTCAATATTTACTTCAATAAAATCCCCAGTACCTTCTATACCTGAAACTGCATTTATACCACCAGCCACTTCAATCAATTGAGTTTGAATCATTGCAGCAGGTGCAACAGAAAGGGCAGAGCTTCCACCTAAAAATAAGACTCTTTTCTTTGCAGTTACAGAAGAAGAGATTTGTTTTGCATTTTCAATACGATCATCCAAATATCCTAAAATCTGGCTTGCTCTATCAGAGGCACCTAGAGCCTTACCCAATAAAGTCAAACTCTGTCTGATAGTGTCAAAACTTTCCTCATTGGGTAGAGCCACTATAACTTTCATACCCACTTTCTCAAATTGTTCCACCTGATCTTTGAATCGCTCAGGAATAATCGCTAGATCAGCTCCTGTAGCCAGAACAGTTTCAAAATTAATATTTCCGCCTTTACCAATCTGAACCAATCCATCAAAATCATCCATCACTGCATCATAGAGTCCTCTGGACATTTCCTTGTTTCCAAACCCTGCAATATATTTCTCCCCACCACCCAAGACAACAGCGGCATTAAGGGTTGGGTTATGAGTACCAACTACCTTTGTTGCAGCTTCTGTTAATATCACTTCTCTGCCAATAACATCTACCAGAACTATTTCCTCACCTAATACTGATAAATTGGATAACAATATTATTGCTATCAATACAAAAAATAGATTTAAACACTTAATTTTTTTGAACATAAAAACAACTCCTTTTATTTATATTTATAAAAATAAAAAAAGCAACGTTCCCGTTGCTCTATTTCTTATAGTTACATTATTGTTTTTTTTACCATCCTTTCCAAGCACGGGTGGCACATTTGTTTCCAAATATACCAATAGGCTGTTACTCATAGGAAAACCTTTAGAAGTAACAACTCGGATGTAATATATATTTTTGTCAATGAAAATATAACATTATTCTTCCTGCTTGTCAACTTAATGGAAATCAGTAATATCTTTAGATTATTTCTTCAGACAAATATCTATTTTCTTTTGATTATTCAAGCAGTAACATCAATGCCACAAATCTTTTCATTTTTTAATCAAATTATGAAATATACTTAATATACTCATCTGAAATATTATCTAATTTTTTGTATATACCCCTATAATATTCGGGCAACATAGCAGCTAATCGTAGCATGATTTGATTGCTCATTTCTTGTTGAATATTTTTATCTCTCCTAGATTCGCTTACTAACATGAATGGTGTACCGACTTTAAACGTGATTTGCGTTCTTTTAAATCTCTTGATGTTATACCAAAATTTCTCAACTCCATAATGAACCATTGGCAATATAGGAACTTGATAATGTAGTGCCATAAAGACTACTCCCATGTGTCCCTGGCCTAATACCCCTGTTTCGCTTCTAGTTCCTTCGGGAGCAATACAGATAATTTTTTTATTTGTAAAAGCTTTTTCTGCTTCTTTGAAGGTTGATTTTTTTGGTTTCTCTCTATCAACAGGAATTCCCCCCCACGCATTTGAAAGTATTCTAAAAAACCAATTATTCCAATTCTCTTTTTTTACGATTGCACCCACATTGCGGGGTTGTAGCGATAAATAAATAATCGGCACTTCGATAAAATTGATATGGTTAAATACAAGAAGCAAAGGTCCTTCTTTTGGAATAGAATTTAATTCCTCTTTGTCTATTTTACAGATAATTTTTAATAATACTCTAATAAAAAAAGTGAATATTCTTGCTATTAAATTCATTTGTATTCATATTCTCTTTCTCTCTATGTGGTATTTGAGGAATAGCTGGTAATATTTAAATTTCAAGGTAGTGCCATCTACACAGCTGTTCCTCCAACAGCATGCTATTTCATTTTTTTTGAAATAATTCATTTATCAAAGATATCTTTTTCACTGCATTGCAATTATATCTGCAATTTGATTCACTATAATTGTAAAATTTCTACTGAGTATATTTACTAATAAAATATAAAAATGTATCTTTATATTTTATAGTATTAATTGCCTTAAATCAATTATTTATAAATACTGAAATCGCAGTTTTATAATCTAATTGTAGTTTTGTTTATTATAAATACTATCTAATGGCTAAAAATATTTGATTTTCAATATTATTTTTTCAAGGCTTAATTATTCAAGGTTTTCTATTGCATCTTTAATAAATAATTCATACATGGCATTAAAAAATATATTCGCTGCCGGGTAATGTAATTTGTCCAGATGGCTATGAAGGTATTTGTCATATATTTCTTGTATTTGTTCATTGCTTATACCTGTCATCTTATCTTCTATCAATGAATAGATTTCCGGTGTGTCATTGGAGATGAAAAATGAAAACATATCAAAAAGGCCATTTACATAGCTATACTTCATTTCTGCTGGCAATTCTATGTATTCATTTCCATTCAACCAGCCTGTTACTCTTTCGTTTTCCTTGGCATTTATCAAGCTAATATTGCTTAATATAATTATTATTATTAACATATATATTGATATTCTTTTTTTCATACTGTTCCTTCTTCAAATAATATTTCTAATTTTGTTTTTGTATTTTTCACAAAATAGGTACTGTCTATACATATATATTTTCAGGTGTATATAAATACATTTTGTTTTAGCTGTAACTGTATTTTAAAAACACTTTGATGTCAGAATTATCATTTCATCTAGCCAATTGCTGAGTTTCAATTTTTAGTATACTACTGATTGATTATTGATTGATTGTTGACCTTTTTATGATAACAAATTAAAAATATAAATTCAATTTCATTAAACTTTTTAAACATGTTTAATAAAATGGTCGTTATATACCAATACTAGCAGGATGATTTTATCTATTTCCTATCTATGTTTGTGATAAAATAAAAAATAACAATAATTTCATTATAAAAATAATGATGAAAGGTGACAGTTTAGTCTGTATTCATAATTTTAAACCATAACAAGAGATAGTAGTATTGAATGTCTATGGGCTAAACGCAGGCACTTCTCAAATTGATGTAAACGGAATTACCAGCTTTTTTGTTTTAAATGTGGACAATATAATACAAAAATAGTTAGAAAATGTATTCTTGAATTTGCAATATATTCTATTTTACTTCTGCATAATAATAAAAAAATAGGAAACTCTTTTATTTTATTGAAAAAGTTTCCTATTTTTTATTAATTGCCAAAACTAGCTATATGTACCTATATCCATAACTACTTTCATAAAAAATTATGAAATAGGTTTACATATAATCTCATTTACTTTAAATTCAGTTACCTTCGAGCTCGAAGCTGCTGTAGCCACAATTGCAAAATCAGCACCACTGTCAGAACCAGCAACTGCAATTACTTTTTCTCCCATTTCTATGCAACCACCATCGCAAGCCATCATAACAATTTCCACACAAACTTTCATTCCTTCACCTAAAATACGAAGGATATTAGCCAGTGCCCTCTGAGTGTTATTCTGGTATAATCCCATAAGACCAGAAGAAAGTATCATAGTACCGAAATGGACTACATGGTCTTTTTCTTTAAGTTTATTTACTAATTCCTGTGGGAAAAAGTTTCCTTTCTCTTTTAAATTAAATTGCCATGGTACTACAATTAATTGAATATCTTTGCTTTCCACTTCATCAGAGAACAATTTAGCAGTATATCCGGTTGTGGAAGCTACTACAATTTTGTCGATATTCCTCGAATTTGCCCTTTCCATTACTAGCTTTACCACTTCTTTTGTATTGCCCTTTCCGGGATTAGTAAAATATACAATTTTTTCTTCCATTTAACTTCTCCTTTATTTATTCCATTATGTTTGATCTATTTCATTTATCATGTTTAACATTTTTATATTTAAAATATATATAATAAAAAAGCAGATTTGTCTTATTACCAATTGATTTTCTCTTTACCAGAGTAAGCTATTAATTGACAGTAATTATCCAATCCTCTAGTTTCCACAAATGCCATTTGTTACTTCCTATTTTTTACACAGTGATTGTTTATTCAATTCTTTATCGAGAAAATGACTATTAACCAATCAAAGATAAAAATATAGGTTATAACCTCCATATAAACAAAATAGACAGAATTTCCGCAAAGGAAATTCTGTCTATGGTTCATTCAGGCTCCTCGGGTAGGATTCGAACCTACAACCCTCCGGTTAACAGCCGGATGCTCCACCATTGAGCTACCGAGGAATAATGCAAAGCTAATTATAGTCTAAAAATTAATAAAGGTCAACAGATTTTATCTATTTTTTAAATATTTTTGTAATAATTACTTAACTTTTTAATCTAAATAATCCCTTAACTTTTTACTTCTACTGGGGTGTCTTAGTTTTCTGAGAGCCTTTGCTTCTATTTGTCGAATTCTTTCCCTGGTGACACCAAATTCTCGGCCAACCTCTTCTAATGTATGGGGATGTCCGTCAGTAATTCCAAATCTTAACTCTAAGACACGTTTTTCACGATAGGTTAAAGTCTTCAGTACATCATCTAATTGTTCCTTTAAAAGTGTATGAGAAGCGATTTTTGGCGGTGCAGGAGAATCTTCATCCTCAATAAAATCTCCCAATAAGCTGTCATCCTCTTTCCCAATAGGGCTCTCTAAAGAAATTGGCTGTTGAGCAGTTTTAATAATTTCTTTTATTTTTGCTAATGGCAATTCCATTTTTTCCGCAATCTCTTCAATTGTAGGTTCTCTGCCTAACTCTTGTAAGAGGAGTCTGGATACCCGTACTAATTTATTAATAGTCTCTACCATATGTACCGGAACCCGGATGGTTCTAGCCTGGTCAGCAATAGCCCTGGTGATAGCTTGTCTGATCCACCATGTTGCATAAGTGCTAAACTTGTAACCCCTGCGATAATCAAATTTTTCTACTGCCCTGATCAATCCCATATTGCCTTCTTGAATTAAATCTAAAAAAAGCATTCCTCTACCAACATATCTCTTGGCTATACTTACCACCAGCCTTAAATTTGATTGAACCAACTTTCTTTTGGCTGCCTCATCTCCGGCTTCCATACGTTTTGCCAAAATAACTTCTTCATCAGCTGTTAAAAGTCTTATTTGGCCTATTTCCTTTAAATACATTTTTACAGGATCATCTAATTCGATACCTCTTCCAATGTATAAGTCAGTATCTCGATCTTTTTTAGAAATGGCTAAGACATCTTTTTTCTTAGTTTTTTCTTTACCTGAAATAAAGTCATCACCTTTTTCTCCGTCTTCTTCTTCAATTACATCTACACCATATCTGCTAAGGGTATCATAAAGGTCTTCTATTTTATTGATATTTAATATTTCGTCATCCAGATAATTTTCAATTTCTTGAAAAGTAACATAGTTTTTTTCTTTCCCTTTTTCTATTAACTTATCAAACTCTTTTTTCTTAGCCATTTACCCAACTCCTATATATCGTCAATATTGTTTATTGGTAAGCGATAATCCATTTAACATTTTTATGTCAAAGCCTTTATTCTGTTCAAAATATTTTGATATTCTTGTAAGATTTTTGCCTCAACATTTTTCTTGTTTTTTTCTTCCAAATGCATAGCTTTCTTTATAATATCTAATTCTTGCTGCAGTTTATGAATTTTAATAGCTTTGATTGAACGATTAACTGTATCTAAATCAAAATATACAACGTCTTTTAGCATAATACGTGATATCAAGTTTGTTATTTTAGGATGCTCAATTCTATCAATGACTTTTTGCATAGATACTTTTTCACCTGTTTCATATAGGTTGATAATCGTTGAGAATATCTCACGATGCTCCGTTATGGTAAAATCTTCAACCTCCAATTCTGAAATAATCCTATCAATAACATCTTTATTTTGTAACATATTACCAATTAATATTTTTTCAGCATTAATATTGGTAGATTCTATTGGGGTATGTGTTGCCTCGACAATATTTGTTAATTTAGTACTTCCTTTTCTATATCTTTTTAAATCTATCAATATGCTTTCTTCTGTCAAATTTAGTCTTTCGGCAATTTTTTTTATTTCGTTACGCAATTCTATATCACTGTTTATATCATTTAAATCTTCGAACAATCCTTTAACTATACTGACTTTACCGGCAATATGAGCCGGATTATATTGATGTAACATAATAGAAAGCTTATAGTCAATCAAAGGTAGTGCATTTTTTATCAAACTTTCAAAATATATTCTTCCTTTTTTCAAAAGGATATCAGCTGGATCACTCTCGACAGGTAAACTTACAATTTTAACACTGAGCCCAGCTTTTTTTATTAAATCAATGCTTCTTAAGGTAGCTCTTTCTCCCGCAGGGTCTGAATCGAAGACAATGATAACTTCATCTGCAAATCTCTTCATAAGAATAATCTGTTGAGAAGTTAAAGCAGTACCTAAAGAAGCAACAGAATTATCAAATCCAAACTGATGAGCTATTAATACATCAGTATATCCTTCCATAATAATAACTTGATTTTTTTGTCGTATACTCTGCTTTGCTTGAAAAAGTCCATATAAATTTTTTGCCTTATTGTATACAATTGTTTCAGGTGAATTTATATACTTCGGTAATCTATTATCTAAAACTCTCCCACCAAAGGCTATTATTTTACCTTGCAAATTAATAATAGGGAATATGATTCTATTGCGAAAATAATCTATATTTTTTTTTGTTTTAGTACTAATAGATACTAATCCGGCTTTAAGCAAATCTCGTTGTTCAACTTTTTTTGATGATAATGTATAAATCAGATGTTCGTAGCCCGGCAATGCATAGCCTAGACAGAACTTTCTAATTATTTCTTCATTAAAGCCCCTTTTTTTCAAATAATTTAAAGCTATTTTACCCTGATTTGTAAATAAATTTTTCTGATAGTAATTTGCAGCTATACTATTTAGATTATAAACAACTTCTCTTTCTTTAGTCTCTTTATTATTTTGTTTTTTATAGACAGGAAGCTGTACTCCTGCTTTATTTGCCAATAACTTAACCGTCTCAGGAAAATTTGTCTTTTCCATCTTCATTATAAAAGTAAAGATATTGCCACCTTCTCCACAACCAAAACAATAAAACATTTGTTTTTGACCGTCTACCATAAAGGAAGGTGTTTTTTCCTGGTGGAAAGGGCAAAGCCCTTTATGGCTTTTTCCACTTTTTTTTAAAGAGACATAGTTAGAAATAAGTGTAACTATGTCTATCTTATTTCTTATTTCTTCTAATATTTCTTCTGAGTACCTAACCAAATAAAAACTCCTAAAAATACTCCTCTTATATATATATTTCGCTAAATAATTTATAAATCCTTCTTTTTCTAATAATTTTTTAAATATTGTTTAATTTAAATAAAAAATAACCCAATAACAAATATTATTAAGTATGAAGTAGTAGTCTTTTTTGTATTGTAAAGTATTTAAAAGCAAAATAGGTGGTTTAATAATTATCTCTCTAAATTAATCTATTTTACTTTACCGTATTTCCCACCACCACCAGAGATAAGCGCTAATTTTCCTGTCCGAGCTAAAACAATATCTGTAGCTATTTTAGAGCCAACAATTTGCTGTATCTCCTGTAAACTAGCTTTGTGTAGAATGTCCATCTCTGTCCCAAAACATTTATATAGTTTTTCCTTTGTTTTTTTACCTATCCCTGGTACAAAATCTAGAGCCACTTGATGATAATATGGCGGTCGATGAGGTGGAGATTCGATGATTCTGTCCTCACTTATCTCAATGATTCTGTCTAAAACACCTTTGGTTACTTTTTTGCTTCCACATTTCTCACAATGGTATGTAGGAGGAATATCTGTAGCAGTATGATTACATTCGTTACAAAAGGTACGGTTATATTTTCCTAGTTTAGGATCAAGACCATAATTTGCAACTACCTTTCTACCATTTTCTCTTCTTAAAGCCATCAGTAATTCCTTAAAGGAAGGTTTTTCGATTTTGAGAATATTATACTCTCTTCCAATCTTTGGCAAAGAATGGGCATCCGAATTAGTTACAAAAGTAAAGTCAGATAGCTCTATTATACCATCGGCTAGAAATGTGTCAGCGCTTAATCCTAGTTCGATAGCTGGAATTTTCTTTAAAGTTGAAAGATTAAACATTTCCTCGAGGCTTGTAACACAATTACCATAAATACTCTTGTAGGGCGTAAAAACATGTGCGGGTATGACAATACCATTTAGATTATCTACAATATCAAAAAAATCCTGTGCAGTGATTTTACAATTTTGTGAACTTAAGTTTAGATTTGTAACTATCTTGCTCATTATTTTACTAAATTGACGTATATCATCAAGATATGGAAAATAAGCAATCTGATGCGATAAACCTCCGTCCTTTTCTTTGGTCTCTATCTCGGCACCCAGTATAATTGTTACCGATTTATGATAACATAGACCTCCATCCTGTAATTCTTCTATTTCTCCTGAATTTATCATTTCTTCAATATCCATAATTACTCTAGGAGAAGCACAGTCAACAATACCTACAATGTCGATCCCTTTCCTAACTTCACATTCTTGTACAATGTTAGCAAATGTAAGATCTCGAGATGCAGTAACCTTAACTGGTAAATTATTCCTATTTCTGCCTATATGGACATGTAAGTCTACATAGTAATTATTCTGATCTTTATCTGTCATTGTTTAGCCACCACAAAATACCAACCAATGATTTAGCGTCTCGTATTTTCCTCTTTTTTATCAGCTGTTCAACATCCTCTCTTCTAACTTCCATTGTTTCTATAAATTCATCATAATCAGTCTTCCTTCCAGTCATATTCAATCCATTTGCATAATAAAATGTTAGTCTTTCACTGCAAAATCCCGGGGCAGAATAAAAGTCAAAAATCTCGTACCAGTTCTTAGCAATATAGCCGGTTTCTTCTTCTAATTCTCTTTTAGCACAATCGATTATTTTTTCTGATGGTTCGATGGTTCCTGCCGGAAGTTCTAACAATATTTCATCAACCGCCTTACGATATTGTTTTACCAGTATAATCCTGTGTTCATTTTTTTCAGCTAGAATTACAACAGCACCTGGGTGTTCCACAATTTCCCTTATTGCATTTCTACCATCAGGAAGGATAACTGTATCTTTTCTTAGTTTAACTATTTTACCATTATAAATCTGTTCTGATTTAATGGTTTTTTCATAATTACTTTCTTTATTCATTTCTAATCAACCTATAATTTTAAATGATATACAAATTATGATGTAATAATACTAATATTTCATTCTTTCTACATTTTTAGATATTTATATTAAAAAATATTTTTAATATTCATTCTTATTTTTATATAAATCAATCCGATTTAATTACAGCTTTCTTATTTACTAAATAATTCAAAATCAAAATCCTTACCCAAAAATCTATGTTAAATGATTTAATGAGGACTGTAAAGGTTGATTTAACAAGTTATTGAATTAATGATGAGTGGCAACTCCTTAAATTAGTTTAAATAGCCTCTATAATTATTAGATAATACACACAACATGTTTAAACTAATCTTCTTGACTGAAGTATTCAATGATTTCTTTTTCCAGATCTTCCTTTAGATGATAACTATGATCTTTATCAGGAAAAAGTCCTCCCTTCACTTCTCTATCAAATTCTGAAAGTGCTTTAACTATTTCTTGTCCAATTTGAGCATATTGTTTAACAAATTTAGGGATAAATCTTTCAAATAATCCTAATAAATCATGTATTACTAAGACCTGGGCATCACAAAATGGCCCTGCCCCTATTCCTATGGTAGGGATCTTAACTCTTTTAGTAATAACCTGAGCAACCGGATTGGGAATACCTTCAAGAACGATACTGAAAGCCCCGGCAGCTTCTAATGCTAATGCATCTTCAAGTAATTGTTGGGCTGCAGCTATATTTTTACCTTGAACTCGAAAACCACCCAATTGAGAACTACTCTGAGGAGTTAATCCGATATGACCCATTACTGGAATTCCTGCTTTTACTATTGCCGAAACAGTATCAGCTATTTTTTTACCGCCTTCTAGTTTAATGGAATCAACTTCTGCTTCTTTCATCAATCTACCAGCATTCTCAATAGCTTTTTCTTTGCTGACTTCATAAGACAAAAAAGGCATATCACCCACAATAAAAGTATTTGGTGCACCCTTTACTACTGCTTTAGACAAAATTATCATTGTGTCTAAACTGATAGGAACGGTACTCTGATAACCCAGCATAACCATTGCTGCTGAATCACCAACCAATATCATTTCAATTTCTGTCTTATCTACCTGACTTGCAATTGCATAGTCATAAGCAGTGACCATTGAAAATGTTTTACCTTTTTGTTTTAGAGCAAAGAATTCCGGGATTGTTGTTTTTTTCTTATTCTGATCCATAAGATCTTTCTCCTTTTAATTGATTATTCGATTTTCATATTTCTCTTCAATGGCTTTTATCAGATAAGTAATTGTCTCGTTTACCGGCGTAGAAATATTGTAAGCCTTTCCCTCATCAACTATTGCTCCATTAATAAAGTCGATCTCTGTTTTTCTTTTCTTTATAACATCCTGTAACATGGAGTTCAGATTATCCTTTGTTTTTTCACAAATAGTAATAACTTCTTTTTTCATATCTTCATGTAAAAGCCTTATCCCCTTCTTTTTGGCAATTAGTAATGCTTCTGCAATTAAATCATTTTGTAACTTTGGTGCAAAAGCCCCTGTTATTAATTCGCCATTTTTGACATTAAGCAATACCCCTAAGGCATTAATCCCTACATTAATTACTAATTTGCTCCATATTACTCCTAATACATTTTGAGTAATATCAGTTTTGATCCCTGATTGACTAAAAAGGTTAGCTATGTCTTTGATTCTGATGGTTATATTTCCATTTAATTCTCCAATAGTAGTCGGACCGGATCCAGCATGAAAAACTTTTCCAGGGCTTATTATTGTGGCACCATATGAAGTTGCTCCCGCTATCACTCTGTCTGAGCCTAAGTACTTGCTCAAAATGTCAATATTACCCAAACCATTTTGAAGCGTCAATACAGAAGCCCTCTTATCAATAAGTTGACAAACCTCTTTGGCTGCTTTCTCAGTATTGTAAGATTTGACAAAAAATATTAAAAGATCTGGCTTCACATCAATATCGTTGATTTCATTAGCTGCTTTTATTTCAACAAATCTATTTCCACTAAATCCTTCAATCCATAATCCCTTTTTATTAATAGCATCCACATGGTCCTTCCAAATATCTATTAAAAAAACTTGATTTCCTGCTTCAGCAAGCAATCCTCCAAAGAGTGAGCCCATGGCGCCAGCACCAACAATTATAATCTTCATAAATACACCTATATTTTTTATTTTTAACAAATAATTAAATGATCTCTATATCTCCATAAGCATAAAATAGTGTTTTTTAATTTATTAACTATTCATTTTTAGGAGATTGCAGTAATTCTTTATAGCTAGGTAGGCCATATAACGATTCAGCATTTTTTACTGCATTAATAACAGATTGAGCCATTAAATCAGCAGCAAATATTCCAATCAAATTTATATCTGCATCTACTGCGCAGGTACCAGAACAAAAAATTGTATCCCCATCAAACATTGTATGTACTGGAACAATTGTTCTCGCCAAACCGTTTTGTGCCATCATAGCGATTTTAGTTGCACCTGCCTTTGATATCTTTGCATTTGTAACTATTAGGCCGATAGTAGTATTTGAAGGAAACCCTTTAATATCATTTTGAGTTATGGAACTTTTTTTTAAATAAGAGATTGTGTTGACAAATCTTCTTTTATCTTCTGTTAACGCACCTGCTATTATTTTTCCATATTTGGGGTCGATAATATCTCCAAAGCTATTGACTGCTACTATAGCCCCTATTATCAAATCCCCATACTTTATACTCGAAGTTCCTATGCCACTTTTCATACTGTATTTACTACCAAGTACCTTTCCCACTGTTGCGCCTGTTCCTGCTCCAACATTGCCCTGTTCAACTTCACCATTAGAAGCATTTATACAGGCATTATAACCCATCTCTGCGTTAGGCCTTGCTTTAAAATCGCCAACTCCAAGATCGAAAAGAACTGCAGCGGGCACTATAGGAACTTTGGTAAATCCCACATCAAACCCTATTCCTTGATTTTCTAAATATTGCATAACCCCTGTTACCCCATCTAGGCCGAAAGCACTTCCTCCGCTTAAATAAATAGCTTGAGCCTTTTCTATCATATTAACAGGGTTCAGCAGATCCGTTTCTCGTGTACCGGGAGCACCACCCCTTACATCAACTCCTGTAATAGCCCCTTTTTCAAAAATCACCACTGTACACCCGGTACCACTCTTTAGATCCTGGCTATGACCTACTTTCACTCCTGGAACATCAGTAATAGAATTTTTCCATATTCTTTGGTTATTTAAATCTTTCAGGTTTATCACTCCTTTTGTAAGATATTTAAATAAATCTTAAAGATTGGCTGTTACACTTCTTCATTTAGAAAATACATTGCTGAAAGTGCAAATATTTTAACGGTTTCAATTAATTCTTCAATTTCAACATATTCATTCACCTGATGTGGAATTAATCTGTCTCCAGCACCAATTGTTACAATAGGAATATTTTTCCAGGCGTTCAAAAAAGTACCATCTGTTGCCCCCGGAACACCATTATAAATAGGATTGTCTTTGCTTACATGCTCTACAGCTTTGTGTATAGCTTTTACTATTGGCTCATCAGGCATAGTCTCTGTCCAGGGTCGTTCTTCTATAACTTCCATAACTGCCTGAAAATCAGTATCATCTTTAGAAAGCCTTTGAAATATTTCAAGAATAGAATTTTTTATTTCCTCATGCTCTTGCCCTGGAACAGTCCTGATATCAATGGTTGACATGCAATCTTGTGGAATAACATTTATTTGTGCTTCACCATAAACAGGCGCCTTCAATATTGTAGGAGTAAAGCTGGGATATCCTAAATATTTATGTTTGCCCAACCTCTTTTTTTCTTTTTTTTCTAATTTTTCCAATTCAATAATTATTTTTGCCATACGCCAGTTTGGATTAATACCTGCTTCTGGCATTGCACCATGAGACATTTTTCCTTTAGCAGTTATTTTTATTCTAATGGCACCTTTTTGATAAATACAGATATTATTCTCTTCAGGCTCACAGATAACTGCTGCATCAACTTCATCAGCCCAACCTCTTTTTATAAAATGCTTAATGCCTAACATCATGCCTTCTTCATCAACTGGAATACATAGAATAATATCTCCATTAAAATCTACTTTTGAATTAATTATGGCTTTAACCGCATATATCATGGCTGCTAAATTGCCTTTGGTATCACAAGCCCCTCTCCCATAAATCTTGCCTTCACTAATAACAGCTTCAAATGGAGGATAATCCCATTCATCTGGATTGCCTTCAGTTACAACGTCTGTATGTGCTTCAAACAATAACCTTTTACCATCTTGCTTTCCTTTTATAATCGCAATAACATTTGGCCTTCCAGGCGCTACCTCTTCAATAAAAACTTGTGCACCCATACTCTCTAATTCCTCTGCAACAAAGTGGGCCACCCTTTCTTCATTAAATCCTTTTTTTTCAGGATGAAAAACACTTTTTATCCTCACTAAATCCTGAGTAAACTGAACAACCCCGGCTTCATCGATATGGTTAATAACATTATTATATTTTGAAATAGACAATTTATTTATTTATTATCTCCTTGATTTATTTTAATAATCCCCTCTACCCAATAATATTTTATAAAAGTAGAGGGGATTAACTTAATCATAAAAACAACAAATATCCTATTTAGTTAATTTACAACACAACGCTTAGTTGCCAAACATTATTTAGCCATTGCACGAAATACTTTTTCTCCGTTCTCTATTTCGAATAAAAAGGTTCCCTTGCCGGTAGGTACTCCATCAGTCATATCCCATGTCAATTGAATACCTTTAAAGCCCTTTACATTTCTGCAATAGTCTCTTATCTTGACTCTTTCTTCAGTTAATTTGGCGGGATCGCCAGTTATTTCCATATTTTCAAGAGCTTCTTTTATCATATAAACACTATCATAGTAATTTGTAGAAAGAGAAGCAGGCTCTATACCATCATGATCTTTTTTGTATGCTTCTCTAAATGCCTGCCAACGAGGGTCATCAAGGTTTAAATCAATGTAATTGTATATAGATACTCCTTCTAAACTGTCTCCACCTGTTGTATACAGTGCTGTATCATCAGCACTACTAAAAACTAAAATCTTTGCCTTGTCATTCCACCCTTTCTTTTCCAATTCAATAATTATTTTTGCTGCTTTTTCTGAATTACAGGTCAACATAATTCCATCAGGTTTCTGAGCAAGAGCTTTTAATACTAATGGTTCGAACATTATTGCATCAGTAGGAACATCAACCTGTGATAGCATCTTTACTCCAGCAGATTCTAAGCCAATTGCATGTGCTTCAGCCATTGGTGGCCAGGCAGCCCAGTTTTCAACAAATTGTACTACTGTTTTCATATCTGGATGTAAATTTGCCCATGCAGCGGTGATAGGTGGCAGCTTTTCTTCTGTTATAGGATACCAGGAAAGGGTCCATGGGAAATACTCAACAGCGTATTCATAACTGGTTGAAGAAACCATACTAAACAAGCCTGCCTTTACCGCAATAGGAACTGCTGCCATGATACAGGCTTCTGGCACAGGACCCATAACTACCAATGCCGAGTCAACCAATTTGGCCATCTCTTCCATTGCCTTATCTTTATCTACACCAGTATCAATAATATCAATTTTAATAGGTACTCCCCTTACTCCTCCTGCAGCATTTATTTCCTCAGCAGCCCTGTTAGCACTCCAGGACATGTACTCACCAATACTCGCAATTGGGCCAGTTATGGTGTTCAAGAAAGGTATATTCCATTCCTTAACTTTAACTTCTTGGCCAAAAATATTCAGGGTTGAAATAGAAATAATGCCAATCAACAATATTAGAATACCCAATATACGCCAAACTTTATATTTCATTCTAACATCCTCCTCTTAATTTGTTTTTTTAATCTCACAGCTCAAATTGTTTTAAATTTAATATTCTTAAGAAATATATTGATTATTTATTAAAATTTTCCTCCTCTCTCCTGGGATTCTTCTATCCCTCTAGGTTTTTAAGGTTGTTCCTTATTAAGACATACTTTCATAATATATTTGACAATATCTTTGACGTTTTATTCTAATTAGTTAAAGTTGTGGTATTTTTTGGCTTTATACTCCACAACATTTTTCGGGTAATTAGCCCCTCCGGTCTTAACAATATGATTATTACCAGTAAAGCCCCATATATAACCTGACGCCAGGAAGCTATAGAGCTGGGAAACATTAAAGGAATCCCTTGTAAAAAGAAGGCAGAAAGAATAACTCCCCACATGGTGGTATACCCCCCAACAAATAATAGACACATTAAATAACCAATCATACTGAAAGTAAAAAATTCCGGAGAAAGGCTTTTTACTAAAAAGGCATCTAGAATTCCAGCCATCCCAGCTATAGAGCAGGAAATAATTTGAAAAAATATTCCTAATTTCTTAATGTCAATCCCCAGAGTTACAGCAACATCCTTATCTATAAAGACTACTGATGCCGCCCTTCCCCATCTTGAATGATCAATCTTATATATTAATACACCAACTAGAATTAATAATCCATAAATGATTAGCAACATATTATTTACATCTGGAATATGAAAAAAACCGATGGTACCGCCCAATCTTTTCCAGTTCTCAATAACTGTTTTTACAATGAAAACAGAAGTAAGACCAACAATAACAACTGTAAAACAGGGCGCATCTCCTATAGCCAAAGAAAATATAAAGGCAATTGTGGCACCGATTAATATTCCCAAAGGTAAAATTACAATAAATGGCCAACCCCATTCCCTCGCAACAAAGCCGCCAAAATAGGCTGTAATTGCCATACAAGCTACAATTAAAAAGTTAAGCTGTCCTACCCTGTAAGGCAAATAGAGTGCCCATCCCATTAAAACATAAATTGCAGCAAAGCCCAAAAAGTAATATAAAACTTCTGACAATATTAGCCTCCTTAATTTTTGTTATCTCGTCTTTCTAAATTTTGATACCGAATAGCCCTCCGGGCTTCATCAACACTACAATTAACATTATCACAAATGCAATAACATTAGACCATGACCCGGAAAAATAGCCAATAGCCATGGCTTCAATGATTCCCAATAGCAATCCACAAACCAATCCACCCTGTAGGTTTCCTAAGCCAGCTACAATGGATACTGCTAACATTTTTAAAGCAACAAATTCTCCTAACCAGGGAGATGCTGAACCAATAAGCATTGAGAACAATACTGCAGAAAATCCACCTAAAATACCAACAATTAAATAGCTAAAAATACTAGTCTTGATGATTGGGATTCCTACTAAGCCGGCAGCAAAACGATTTTCGGCAATTGCTCTAAAAAACCTGCCTTGATTCGTTTTATAAAGTAGATAAAAGAATACTAAAACAGCAATAATTCCACCAACTAATGCAAATAGTTGCCCCTTAGAAACAGTAATTAAACCAAAACCAAATATATTGCCACCAACCCATTTAGCTGGAAAAGCCACGGGAAAACCATAGTTGATAGAATGGGACATAATATCCATCATAATCATTGATATTCCCATTGAAGCAATAAATGAAGCATTTATATCAACACCTTCGGTGCTGTTAATCTTTCTAAAAATTGGCTCACTCAACAAACTTAAAATTACCGATACGGATATTCCAGCTAGAATAATTAACAATTTATTATTTGTTAATTTCAAAAACCACCAGCAAGTATACATCGATACAACCACTATCTGGGGGTATGCGAATTGAATAATTTTAGCAACTAAAAGCATTAAGTTAAATCCCGTAACAAGTAGAACATAGATACTACCTAACGCTAATCCACTTATTAATTGTGCTATAAATATTTCCATAAATTCCTCTCCTAGAAAGATACAGTACAATATTTTAATAAAATTAGACGATTAGACTCCACCAAGATAAGCCTTACGAATTTTCGGATCATCTATCAAATCTTCAGAAAAACCAGACATTGCAATTTCACCAGTCTTCATTACATAACAACGATTACTACATTCTAAGGCCTTTTTAGCATTCTGTTCAGCTAAAAGGATTGAATAACCTTCTCCGTTAAGCTCTACAAGAATTTTGAAAATATCTGTAACTATCTTTGGGGCTAACCCGAGAGATGGTTCGTCTACCATTATTAATTTTGGTTTAGACATTAATGCTCTTCCCATAGATAACATTTGCTGTTCTCCACCACTTAAAGTTCCAGCAATCTGATTACTCCTTTTTTTTAAAATAGGGAAGTAGCCGAATATCCTCTCCAGGTTTTCTTCAAAGCTGGACATATTTTGATAAGCTCCTATTTGGAGATTTTCCAAAACTGTCATTGAAGTAAATATTACATGCCCTTCTGGGATAAGACTTAAACCAGAACTTACAATCTTATCAGTAGAGTTACCGGTAATTTCCTGGTTAAGGAAAGATACGCTTCCTTTTTCAGGTTTTTTTATTCCTAGTATTGCCTTTAATAAAGATGTTTTACCTGCCCCATTTGCTCCAATAAGAGCGACACATTCTCCCTGATCTATATTAAGGTCAACACCTTTAACAGCTTTTATGGGTCCATATGCTACTGAAAGATTTTCAACGTTTAATATACTATTTTTCTTCTCCAAGGTATGCCTCCAATACTTTAGGATCCTTCTGTATTTGAAGAGGATCTCCTTCGCTAATTTTGTTCCCAAAATCAAAAACAGTAATCCAATCCGAGATCTCTGTTATCAGGTTCATATCATGGCTCACAACAATAACAGTAATCCCCATATCCCTTATCCGTCTAATGATATCCATTACTGCTTTCGATTCCTCAATTCCCATTCCAGAGGTTGGCTCATCAAGCATCAACAAGCTGGGTCTGGACATCAAAGCACGGGCAATTTGAACTAACTGGCGCTCTACCCAGACTAATTCACTGGTCCAGCGATCGGCAAAATCTGGTATACCAATAAATTTTAACATTTCTAAAGCGTTTAGTTTGACATCTCTCTCCTGGTTTTTAAATTGTATCGGTTGTAAAAAAAATAATCTAACAGGGTTAGGACTGGGATGGTACAGTCCCGACATTACATTGTCTAATACTGTTATATTGGATACTAGCTTTCCCGCTTGAAATGTTCGACTAATGCCCATTTTATTAATTTCCTCAGCTGGTAGATGTGTTATATCTGATGAGTTAAAAATTATACTCCCTTCAGTTGATGGATATAGTCCAGAAACTACATTAAAAAAAGTTGACTTACCTGCTCCATTAGGGCCAATTAGTCCATGTATTTGATTTTTTTTAACTTTAATATTGATATTTTTTAATGCTTGCAAACCACCAAAAGATTTATACAAACCTCTGGCTTCCAATATTGTCATATCATCATCCATAGGGAAGATCTCCTTAATATTAAACTATATCTATGTTAATAAATATCAAAGTTACTGTCAAAATAATATTTAACTTAAACATTATTAGATGAACTAAAATGCTTTTATAATGAGACTACTTTTTGCATTAAAGGCATTTTTTTAGCCTAAAAGGCAACAATTCCTACAAGAACATTCATTATCTTTCTACAGCAATTAAAATAATAGATAATTATATCTAATTAGAATCATAATAATAAGGTTAAGTAAGATAACAAAAAAACTATTAAATCACTTAACCAGATACGATGTTTGCCCCTTTTTTCAGGGCTTCTTTATTTAACTTGATAATCCTGTCCAATTTTTTATCCAATATCTGGTCGAGAGCTTTAAATACTGTTTCCATCATTACACTTTTACTTTTAGCAATATAGCTTCCCAGCGCAACCATATTGGCAACTCTCAAATTACCCAGCTCATTAGCAATATCGTTAGCAAATACCTCCACCACCTGAACATCATCCCTATTAATATTCCTAGAAGCAAGCGATTTATTGACAATAATTATACCATTTTTTTCAACTAAAGGCTCGAATTTATCTAAAGATGGCTGGTTCATAGCGATTAGAGAAATGGGATTAGTAACCACTGGAGATGCAACCTCTTCTGTAGAAATAATAATGGTACAGTTAGCGGTACCCCCCCTCATTTCTGGACCATAAGAAGGCATCCAGGCTACGTGTTTACCCTCCAGCATACCAGCATAGGTAATTAATCTTCCCATTAACAAAATGCCCTGGCCACCAAATCCTGAAATAATTATTTCATCTAACATTTAAGATACCCCCTCAATCGTTTTAAATTCCCCTAAAGGGTAATAAGGTATCATGTTTTCTTCTAACCATATATTTGATTCTTTAGGGCTTAACCCCCAGTTTGTTGGGCAGGTAGAAAGTACTTCTACCAAAGAAAATCCTTTACCATCAAGCTGATACTGAAAAGCTTTTTTTATTGCTTTTTTAGCTTTAATTAGGTATGCCGGTTTTGTTAGGGCAACTCGGCATATATAAGCAGGACTATTCAAAGTAGTGAGTAACTCACACATGCGAATTGGCATTCCCATAGTTTTTGGATCGCGTCCATAAGGAGAGGTTTGAGTTATTTGCCCTTCTAATGTAGTTGGCGCCATCTGACCTCCAGTCATCCCATATGTGGCATTATTAACAAATATTACGGTTATTTTTTCGCCACGATTTGCAGCATGGATAATTTCAGCAGTTCCTATAGAAGCCAGATCTCCATCTCCCTGATAAGTAAAAACAATATTTTCGGGTTTTACCCTTTTTATTCCAGTGGCAGTAGCAGGAGCTCTGCCATGTGCAGCAACAATCATATCACAGTCAAAAAAAAGATAGGCAAATACAGAACAGCCAACTGGGGCAACGCCTATTGTATCTTTAGCTATATTCAAGTCATCCATTGATTCAGCTACTAAACGGTGGATAATGCCATGATGGCAGCCAGGACAATATGTGAAAGGTACTTCTGTTAAAGATCTGGGTTTGGAAAATACTTTTTTCATCAATTTTTAACCCCCATATTTTCTTTTAATAAGCTTTTCATAATCTTTTATTATTAAAATTATTTTAATATCTTTTTTACCTCTTTAAGGATTTCTTCTGGAGTGATTATCACTCCTCCTGTTCGTCCATAAAAACTAACATTTGTTTTGCCCTTCACAGCTATTTTAACATCATCTACCATCTGACCTAAACTCATCTCTGTCACCAGGATTTTATCTACTTTATCAGCTAGATCTTCTATTATTGCATAGGGAAATGGATAAAGAGTAATAGGCCTGATTAATCCAATATTTATTCCTTCTTTTTTTGCTTTTTGAATAGTGGTCTTAGCAACTCTGGCTATACTGCCATAAGCAACTATGATTATATCTGCATTATCAACATTTACCGTTTCATACTCAATTTCTTTTTGCATTTCCTTATATTTTAATCCAATTTTATTTACCATTTTTTCCAGCTCATCTGGATCTAAGCTAAAAGGCACTATCCTCCTCGGCTCTCTTTTTTGGCTAGAACCCAGTGCCCAATCATCTTTTAAAGGAATATTTTTTTCATCATATACTTTAAATTGGACTGGTTCCATCATTTGTCCCAATAATCCATCTCCTAAAATCATAGCGGGGTTGCGATATTTATCGGCAAGGTCAAATGCTCTAATGGTCAGGTCAACCAGCTCTTGTACTGAGGATGGAGCAAGAACAATTAATCGGTAATCTCCATGCCCACCCCCTTTAGTAGCCTGAAAATAATCTCCCTGTGCAGGCTGAATAGAACCCAAACCAGGGCCTCCCCTCATTATGTTAACTATTACACAGGGTAATTCAGCACAAGCCAGATAGGATATCCCTTCTTGTTTAAGACTAATTCCTGGACTGGATGAAGATGTCATTACTCTGCCACCAGCCGCTGATGCTCCGTATACCATATTAATTGCAGCTATTTCACTTTCAGCCTGAATGAAGGCAGCATTGTCAATTTTTAACAAACGCTTTGCCATATATGCGGTCAATTCACTTTGAGGAGTGATGGGATATCCAAAGTAATAACGGCATCCAGCGTGAATAGCAGCTTCTCCAATTGCTTCATTTCCTTTCATCAACAATCTTTCTTCCATTGAAAACCCTCCTTTAATTATTTAGTTTGAACCACCAAGGATTGTCATTTATATACTTCAATAGCCACATCCGGACAGGTCATTGCACAAAAAGCACATCCGGTACATTTTTCTGGATTTATTTGTTCAGCAGGATGGTAACTTTTTTTATTAAATGTATTTGATATTATCATAATTTTTTGAGGACACACCAAAGTACATAATTCACAACCTTTACATCTTTCCCTATCAATAACTACTTTTGCCACAAAACCCTCCTTCTCTATACTTCACTTTAAAATACGAAAATCTATCTTATCCTATTTTCTGATTCATCCCAGGGTAAATTCATATACCTGCTAATGTTTAAAATATTTTCTGTAAAGCTAGGCCTGCCAATACTATGATGAATTGATTCTTCTATAACTAGATATTTAATCGGTAAATTTAACTGCTCAGACACTTTTTTTATTACATCGTGTCCTTTCATAATTATTTCGAGGTTTGTTTGTTCTTCTAAATGAGGATTACTTATCAGACTATTGACTTGTAAGCGGGAAGATATCTCGATTGCCTTTAATAGTTTAGTGATTTCTTCAGTATTTTGAGTAAAAGGTCGATATGGATTTATGACCATTATCATCTCGTATTCAATATCTTTTAGTATATTGTAAAAACCGGCAATCGATCTAGCCCCAACATCATCTCCTCCTAAATCAATAAACAGTCTATGATTTTCCCCCTGGATCATTCCTTTGATTTCAGGTGGAATTACTGGGAAATCAGCAAAAACCAGTTTACCTTGTGGTGCTACAACTTCTATACCAATTTTCTTCAATTTATCCCTCATATCTCTTGAACGAAAATAAGGGTTAACAATATCTAGATCTGCAAGAATTACTTTTTCTTTTCTTTTTAGTGCATCTATTGATTGGTTAATAGCTATTTCTGTCTTTCCGCTACCAAAGCTTCCAGTAAATATAACTATTTTACTTTTCAATAAGTTTTTTCCTCCTCTTCTCTTCTTAATACTCTTAAGACTCCCTGGCATAATGAAAGCATTTCTTCTTCACCAGGGTAAACCATAACTAATGAAATAAAGCTTACACGATCCTTAATCATTTCAACAATATAATGAGAATGTGATATCCCTCCTGTTAAAACAATTGCATCAACATTACCTTTTAGCACAGTAGCTCCTTCACCAATCTGTTTAGATATTTGATAAGCCATTGCTTCCAGTATAAACTTTGCCTCTTTATTACCAGCCTTTATCTTTTTCGTTATAAGCATTACATCATTAGAATTTAAATAAGAAATTAAACCTCCTTTCCCTTTTATCATTGAATTAATCTCATTTTGTGAATACTTACCAGAAAAACATAGTTTAACCAAGTCTCCTACTGGTACTGTTCCACTTCTTTCCGGAGAAAAGGGGCCTTCGCCATCTAAGGCATTATTAACATCGACTACCTTACCTTTCTCATGTATTCCTATAGATATCCCACCACCCAGGTGCACTACTATAAGATTAACATCATGATAATTTTTTCCTAAATCAGTAGCTGCCTTTCGCGCTACTGCCTTTTGGTTTAATGCGTGGAAAATACTTTTTCTCGGAAGAAGAGGTATGCCTGATATACGTGCAATTTCACTCATTTCATCTACTACTACCGGATCAACAATATAAGTAGGTATAGAATGACTGTTGAATATCTTATAGGCTAAAACAGCACCGAGATTAGAGGCATGTTCACCAAACAAACCTTTGCGCAGATGGTTGATCATTTTTTGGCTAATTCGATAAGTACCACTAACCAAAGGTCTTAAAAGACCACCCCTTCCAACAATGGCATCAATAGTATTAAGATCAATGGATTTATTTTTTAAAAAATTCATTATCACATTTTTCCTAAATTCATATTGACCTATTATATTCTCATATTGTTGTAGGGAAACACTGGAATGGGTTATGGTTTCAGAAAATAACTTAATTTCATTTTTATATAATGCCAATTTTGTCGATGTTGAACCAGGATTAATAACAAATATATGGAAATATTTTTTCAAAATATTCACCCAAAAATGTATTATTTTTTAGTTTTAACACTCATCAGTATACCCAGGGCTATGGATCTAACCTTAGATACCGGGCTGTCAGAACGTGATACCAGGATAACGGGGGCTGCAGTTCCCAGTATTACCCCCGCTGGCTCTGCTTCTCCTAAATAAACTAGTCCTTTGGCAAATATATTTCCTGTTTCAATTTCTGGAACTACTACCGCATCTACTTCACCGCTTACCGGGGAATTAATGCCTTTATGAAAGGCGGCTTCTTTGGAAATTGCATTATCAAAGGCTAATGGTCCATCAACAATTCCGCCATTAATTTGTCCTCTCTCAGCCATTTTAGATAGACAAGCTGCATCTATGCTTGCTTTCATATTAGGATTGACTGTTTCCACAGCAGCAAGTATAGCTATTTTTGGATTTTTTATTTCTAAACATTGACAGAATTCAATAATGTTTTGTATGATCTGAACTTTTTGTTCCAAGCTTGGTGCGATATTCATGGCTCCATCTGTAACTGTAAGCAATTTACCATATTTTTTTAATTTTAATACATAAGCATGGCTTAACAATCTTTGTGTCCGTAGACCATTCTCTTTATCCAAAACAGCCCTTAATATTCTGTCAGATCCAAGCATTCCTTTCATTAATAGTTCGGCTTTCTTTTCCCTGATTAATTTAACTGCTATCCTGGCAGATTCAGTCTTGTCTGTTTCATTGATGATTTCATAGTCTGAAGGACTTATATTTAACTTTTTACAAACTTTTACAGTTTCCGTTTTATCTCCAACCAATATTCCATTAATCAATCCCATTTTTCTAGCAGTTTCAATAGCCACCATTACATCTTCAGCTTGTGATACAGCTACAGATATTCTTTTTGGGCCATACTGTATAGCCTTCTTGATTACTTCATCAAACGTTTTTAACATTCTTAATTTACCTCTATTTTTAAAATTAAGAAAATTAAACAAAACAAATTAGAAGATTAAGCAAGGATATAATAAATATGGGTTAGATATTGTTAATAAATTTTTGCTTTTTCTTCTCCTGCCAAAACTCTTAAAGCACCCATTGCCAGTGCTTTCATTTCTTCACTACCAGGATAAACTTTAATAGGTGCAATAAATTCAACACACTCTCTAATCCAGTTTACAAATGTATGGACTAATGCTCCTTTATCTCCCGCACCATTTCCAGTTATAACTATTCGGTCAACATTACCTTTTAGTACTGTTGCCATTTCTCCGATACCTTTGGCAATCTGATAAGCCATTGCTCTATAAATTAATTCAGCTTCTTTATTGCCATTAAATATTAATTCTTCTACCTCTAATAAATTGTTCGTTCCCAGGTAAGCAACGATACCGCCTTTACCCATAACTTTGTCTTTCATTTCTTTATGTGTATATTTGCCAGAAAAACACATACTAATTAGCTCAAGTATGGGTAAACTGCCTGATCTTTCGGAAGAAAAAGGTCCTTCACTGCTGGCATTGTTGACATCAATCATTTTACCCTTTTTGTGGGCACTGATAGAGATTCCTCCTCCAATATGTACTACAATCAAGTTTATATCCTGATAGGGCTTATCAATATCTTGAGCAGCTCTTTTGGCAGCAGCCTTTAAGCTTAGTGCATGTGAAAGGCTTTCTCTGTGTATTTCAGGAAGACCGGATATTCTAGCTATATCATCCATTTCATCAACTGCTACCGGATCTACTATAAAAGAAGGCACCTTAATTCTTTGGGCTAATTCAAAAGCTATTTGTGCCGCAAGATTAGAGGCATGTTCAACCCTTGGCCTCTCTCTTAGCTCTTCTAGCATACCTTCATTTATATAATAGGTCCCACTTGTCAAAGGGCTTAAAATACCACCTCTGGCTACTATTGCATCGAAGTCCTTGAGCGGTGTCTTATTTTGTTCTAATATTTTTATTATAATTTGTTCCCTGAATTCCAACTGGTCCATTAGTTTTTCATATTTTTTTAATGAATCTAAACTATGGCGTATAGTTTTACAAAATATTTCTTTGTCCCCATGAAAAATTGACATAGTAGTTGATGTTGAACCAGGATTTATTACTAGGAGTTTAAAATCTATCTTTTTATTCACATGTCCTCCTCGGAATCTATATTCTAATTTTATATTAAGCAATTATTGTGCCAAACAAAAAAGACCATCTTGTATAAAATGGTCTTTTTATTGATTATCTTACTTTTACTTGTGTATCTTTCAATTCTTAGAAAATTATTTGAGTATTTTATCATAATTCATTAATTTTATCAGTATGAAAACATTCCAGCAAACTTGAAATTTTTTACAAATATTGCACAATAGTGAAATATCTTGCAGTATAGCTATTTTTTACATTTATTAAAAGCTAATAACTTGAAAATTCGTGAGTTTTTTTAATTTTATATTTTTTAATTTTATAATACAAAGACCTGGTGCTTATCCTTAAATAGTTAGCCGTTTTTTTACAATTACCATTGAACATATTTAGCGTTTTTATTATAGCTTCTTTTTCAGTTTCTTTTTTTAAATTGTCTAGTCCACCTGTTTTATTATCAGTGATTCCAGTTATTCTATCAATGCCATTGTATTCTACTCCTTTTATTTCCCTGTTAGACAAACTAATAAGTTCGGGTAGATGAGTGTGTTTTAAAATATCCTCATTTACTTTCATATTTATTATTGCTCTTTCTATAACATTCTCGAGTTCTCTTATATTACCCGGCCAGGAATATAGTAAAATTGAATCTATTGCCTTTTTAGAAATATCTTTTATATTTCTGCCAAACTCCTGATTACATTTTCTTATAATATTGTGCACTAATACGGGAATATCTTCTTTTCTTTCTCTTAAAGGAGGGATCAAAATCGGGATAACATATAATCTATAGTATAAATCTTCTCTAAATTCTCCCTTTTTTACAGCTTCAATCAAATTCGTATTTGTAGCAGAAATAATTCTTACATCAATATATCTTGGCTCACTACTTCCAACCCTGATAATTTCTTTTTCTTGCAAAACCCTTAATATTTTCGACTGTAAATTTAAACTCATCATACCAATTTCATCAAGAAATATAGTGCCCTGGTCAGCTTCCTCAAAAAGACCCTTACGACCCTTTTTATTTGCTCCAGTAAAGGCTCCTCCTTCATACCCAAAAAGTTCACTTTCCAACAAAGTATCTGTCAACGCTGAGCAATTAACCCTGATAAACTGCTTGTTTCTTCTTTTGCTATGGTTATGTATTGCATGAGCAAAAAGCTCCTTACCCGTTCCACTCTCTCCATACAATAGAATAGTAGCAGGTGTATTTGCCGCTTTGATAGCCTGATCTTTGGCAATTATCATCGCTCTACTTTTTCCTAAAATATCATCAAAAGTATATTTGGCCTCCAGATGTCGAACCCTCTTTTTTATTTGATTTAATTCTTCTGTTAAACTTCTAATTTCTGAGAGGTCGTGAATTACTGCAACACTTCCTTTTAAAATCCCATCCACTATTACAGGTGCAACGTTTACCAATACTTCTTTTTTGTTTGGGCCAACCTTCATTTTTACTCCATGCACAGGTTGTTTTGTTTTTAAAACCTTCATATGCATACTTTCCCCTTCAGCAATATCTACATTATAAGACTTTCCTATTACATCTTTTTCGGTTAACCCAATTAACTTTGTATATGCTTCATTTACTATTGTATGGATACCTTTTTCATCAACCACTGAAATGGCATCACCGGTAGAATTGATTATAGCTTTTAAAGTACTAAGAATTTCTTTTTGCTTAAATATTTCCTTCATAAGAGTGCTGGTAGTAACATTATTTTTCTTGCTTTCCATCTATTCACACACCATTCTTATTTAACATCTTCCTTGCATGTTCAATACTAATGGAACCATATTTTTCACCATCAATCATTCTAGCAATCTCGTAAAGCCGCTCATTCTCAGATAATCTTTTAAGAGTTATTGTAGTTTTATTGTTAGAAGCACATTTATTAATATATAAATGCTGATTTGCTTGTGCAGCAATTTGGGGTAAATGGGTAACGGTAATTACCTGATTGTCTTGGGCTATTTTAGCCAATTTTAGTGCAACAATCTCTCCTAGCCGTGCTCCCACCCCACTATCGATCTCATCAAAAATCATAGTAGGAATTTGTTCTGTCTTACTCAGAATAGATTTTAATCCCAACATGATCCTGGAAACTTCCCCACCAGAAACTATTTCGGTTAAAGGTTTTATTCTCTCTCCAGAATTAGTGGAAATGTAAAACTCTATTTTATCAATACCATCTTGAGTGATATCTATCTTCTTTTCTTCAATTGTTAGACCATTTTGAGATTCATTCTGTTCAATCTGTATGACAAAATTACAATCCTTCATATTTAGTTCCACTAATTCCGATATAATATTATGTTCTAATTTTTTTGCAATCGATTTTCGTTGCTCACTTAGTTCTAAGGCTAATTGAATCAATATTTTTTCAAGTTCTACAATCTCTTTTTTCAATCTTTCAATTTCCATTTGATCACTCTCAATATCGTCCAACTGTCCTTGCAAGTTATTATGATACGATAGAATATCTTTAATATTAGCTCCATACTTATATTTTAGATGATTAATTAAATTAAGACGTTCCTCTAACTCTTGCAATTGATGGATATCAAGGTCTATATTATCACTGTATTTCATAATCTGAGAAGAAATATCCTCTATTTTTAATTGCACGTCCATCAATGTTTCTCTGATATTATCAATGTTTCTTTCTATGTGTGATATATTTCTAAAATCACTAATAATCCTTGTTAGAAGATCATAAACAGGAGCACCTTCAGCGGTACCCGCACTTTCAAATAATACTGAATAAGCATTTTCCATAATTTCTTTAATTTTAGCATTATGCTTAATTACATTTAGTGTTCCTTCTAATTTTTTATCTTCCTCTTCCTTTAGCTGGGCTTGATTTATTTCTTTAAGTTGAAATAGCAAATATTCTTTTTTAGATAATGTATCAGTATATTTTTGTTTTTTATCATTGAGCAGCTTTGCCTTTGCTTGCCAGTTTTGAAAATAAGTATAATGTTGCTCTTTTTTTTCTAAAAATTTTTCATCACCAAAGTTATCTACAAAATCAATATGAGATCTTGAGTTTAAAAGGGATTGGTGCTCATGCTGACCATGTAGGTCTATTAGATAATTTCCTATATTCTGAATTAGAGAAAGGGTTACCAATTGATTATTAACAAAACATTTACTCCTTTTGGCCTGGTGTATCTCTCTCCTGATGATAATCTGATTATCTTCGAGATTGATTGTGTTAAATCCTTGTAACAATTTCCATTGTTTTTGAGAGATTGAATCGAGATAGAATAAAGCTTCGACTTCTAATATTTCGTTTTCATCTTTAATCCAACTTTGCTTAATCGAAGCACCCAGGATGACATTTATAGCTTCTATTATCATTGACTTACCTGCCCCTGTCTCGCCGGTTATTACGTTTAAACCTTTATCAAACTCAACGCTCAATTCATCAATTAAAGCAAAGTTTTTTATATTCAGATAGCTTAACATGAACTAAACCCATCCCATCCATCATCCCTAATTATATTAGGTAGAACCCTCCCACTCCATTTCATTTTTTTTCTTAAAACACCATAAAAACTTTTATCAGGAAAAGTTACTAGCTGGGTCTTGTACTTAGATTCTTGAACGATAATTTTATCATTCTCTTTCAAACTAAACCCCTCCTGACCATCAACTGTCAACATTACCTCCTGACCTTTTGACCGGACAATTAGTTCGATAATATCTTTGTGGTGAATTACTAGCGCTCTGGTTGATAAAGTGTGTGGACAAATAGGAGTAATTATTATATTTTTTAACATCGGATATACAATAGGTCCTCCGGCTGAAAGAGAATATGCCGTTGACCCTGTAGAAGTGGCTACAATTAATCCGTCAGCAGCATATTGGATAACATATTCATTATTTATATACATATCCAGATCTATTAATCTAGCATATAATTTTTTTGCAACAACCACATCATTAAGGCAATAGAATCTCTCATCCTTTTCTCCTTTTCTCAAAATTAATCCAGATAACATCATCCTCTCATCAATCAAATAATTGTTATTCAGGATATGGGGAAGATATTCTTCTATTTCCTGCAAACCAATCTGAGTCAAAAATCCCAATCCACCCAAGTTTATACCACAGACTGGTATTCTATGAGGAGCGGCTTGTCTGGCAGCCATCAACAAGGTTCCATCTCCTCCTAATGAAAAAAACATATCTATATCCTTATATGGAGTAACAAGGGCATGCACCCCTTCTGTATTGTCAAGCTTTGCAATTGTATTCCTGGATAAGAACACTTTTACATCTTGATTATTTAAATACTTAACTATTTTTTTTGTTACTCCTAAGTCTTTATCTTTTTCCTGGTTAACTATTATAGCTGCCTTTCTAATCTTCATCTTATCCTCTTATAATTTTTGATTGTAAAAAACATACATTCCTAGGATTGTAATTAATATCCCCAAAAGAAAGAAAATAGCATTCTCGGCAAATCTGGAATTAAAATAAGGAAGCAGGAACTTTATTTCTGAAAATTTTTTAGTCTCCATATCAAATAATATAATTCCATGAGGCTTGTAGGCTAAAAAATATTCCAACAATTGTCTTCTGGTTTCCCTTTTGGTTATCTTGCTTTTATGACCGGATTTGACTTCTACAACATAGGTTCGACCATTTTTTTTTACTAAAAAATCTATCCTTATCCAGTAGCGGTGAAATGTATTTCCAGTCCTTATAACCAATGGTCTACTCTGTTGTCTATCAATAATTTGAAATCCATTTCTTTTTAATAGTTTCTCGGCTTTTTTCTCGGCATATTTACTAACAGCAACTCTTTTAACAGCTTGTCTTGTACTAAGAATATTTTTTATTTTCAAATATATGACAATTGATAAGATTCCCCCAAGCAACAATAACATAATAACCATATATATTTCATTATTTTCAATGGTAAAAAACAATCTTATTACACCTGAAAAGGAATCTTTTAAAGATTAAATATTTATTTTTTTAAAAAATATTGATGTGCCTCGCTTACAACCTCTTTTATTAAATCGTTATCTGGGAATAATAGGTTGTCATCTTTTTCGCTTTTAAGTAAATAAATTAGATATTCAATATTGCCCGGGGTATTTTTTATCGGCGAAAAGGTTAAATCGAGAAATTGAAAATCATTTTTTATCATTTTTATAACATTTACGATTACCTTTTCATGAATCTCGGGATCATCCACTATTCCGCCTTTTTTTACCAATTCTTTTCCAGCTTCAAACTGTGGCTTTATTAAAGCAATAACTTCCCCTTTAAATTTTAACAATCTAGCTAATACTGGAAATATTTTTTCTAAAGAGATAAAGGAAACATCTATTGTAGCTAGATCAAACAAAAAATCGAAATTGTCTTTATTGATATATCTTATGTTCGTTTTTTCTAAATTTATTACCCTATTGTCTGTACGTAAGGACCAATCAAGCTGACCATAACCGACATCCACACAATATACTTTTTTAGCACCATACTGGAGTAAGCAATCGGTAAATCCACCGGTAGAAGCACCAATATCAATTACTATCTTTCCTTCGACATCAACATTAAATTTGTTTAAAGCCTTCTCTAGCTTATCCCCACCCCTGCTAACATACCGACAACTAGGCACTTTAATTGATAATTGGCTGGTAACTTCACACCTTGTGCCAACTTTATTTACGATTATGCCATTTACCTTTACTTGATTGGCCATTATATATCTTTTTGCTTTTTCTCTGGAATCTATTAATCCTTTTTCAACTAATAGTTTATCCAACCGTTCTTTTTTAACCATCTACCAAATACCATTAATCATTGATTATTTTTTTAACCAATTATTGTCTCTATCCAGGGGAGTGCTAATATCTATATGGCCAACTAAAGTTTCCCTGCTATTTCCATCTACCAGTATTTGGACTTTATTAATATCCGGGAAAGAAGTAAGAGTAAAAACCAGGGAATATACAGTCAACAATTCACCTGCACTACCTCCGGAGTGGTTATTTATTATTTCTGAAGAAAGATCTATGTATGCTATACCTTCACTAATATATAAATTATTTACATTAGTAGTAGATGGTAATGTTGGGTAAAGATTGTTACCAGCAGGACCTTTAATGAGTTCTATGATGGATTGTTTTGCAATTCCATCTTTTACCCTTATTTTTCTATATTCTGGGATTAAATATTGTGCATTTTCATCAGCAAAATACAATACAATTTGCTCTTCTTCTAACTCAACTGGTGTTATTATTTCTCTATCTTCCCTTTTCTCTTCAATCTTTGGCACTTCTTTTTCTAGAAAAGGAGGTATTATAAATTTTTGTATTAATAGAACTATAGCAATCAGTAATATTAATAATATTATAAAGTTAAGTATCGGTTTAAAGGTGTTTTTTTTCTTTTTTTTTCTTCTAGCCATTTCAAGCCTCTATCTAAATGTTTTCAGGAATATTTTTTACATAATCCCTTACAGCCTGATTAAGTGCTTGAGCAACTTTTTCCTTAAACTCAGGTGTTTTCAATAATTTTTCCTCATTGGGATTAGATATAAAACCAACTTCTATCAATACCGCAGCCATATTAACCCCTTTAAGCACTATAAAGGGCGCCTGTTTTACGCCTCTATTATTTAAGCCAGTATATTGAATCGCATTCCTCTGAACTATTTTTGCAAAATCTTCACTAAAGCTTATGCTGGCACTCTCTTCTAAGTCAGCGATAATCTGATTAAGAATACTATCGTTATATGCATTAGACTGGCTAGCCCTATTTTCTCGATCTGCAACATCTTTTGCGGAAGCACCAATATACCTTGAACTTAACAAATAAGTTTCAATCCCTTTTGCAGTTGAAGAACCTTTCTGTATCGCTGAATTTGTATGGATACTGATAAATGCAGTTGCCTCTTTCTGCATAGCTAAAAGCGGCCTTTTCTCTAGAGGAATATCGACATCATTTTCCCTGGTGAGATATACAGTAAAACCACTTTCCTCTAATAATCTTTTAGTCTTTAAAGCAATATCCAGAACAACATCTTTTTCTTTTAACCCGCTGGGGCCAATTGCTCCAGGCTGATTCCCACCATGTCCCGGATCAATTACTATAACATGACGCCTACCTATCTCGTTATCGACTGTTTCTATACCTGTTACAATATCTTTTTGCACAACCATGCTGGTCTGGTCTTTTGAGGAGTAGATATCGACCACAATACGATCCGGGGCTGCTAGATCAAATACCTGAAATTCATGTTTACCCTTTAGATCTGCTACAATACGTACAGTATCTTCGGTAAATTGACCACTCCTTATTTTGTTTACTAATAAGTCATCAACTTTTATTTCAACTTCTTTTTCGGTTAATATGCCCAACTTGGCGTCAACATCGATTACTACTCTTTCCGGTCCACTTAAAGTTATAACTTTATATGAACTTTTCTCTGAAATATCAATAACCACACGAGTCTTATCTTCGTAGGAAAAACTACGAATATCGGTTACATTCGGATTACCATTAGGAATACTTGTTTTTTGAATAATCTTATCCCTGTTATCTTCAGCCTCAACAAATAATTGTAATACCTCATAAGTAACCATGACTCTGTTATCTATAATGGTAGATGCATTTTCTAAAAATACTTTTGTTCCATTAATTTCTGCTTCTGGAATATCCATTACCAGGCTAATTTCTTTCCCTCCCAGTTTAATATTTAACAATTTTAAAGCAGGGAACCAGGTAATTCGTCCACCCATTGCTTCAATAGTATCTCTAGCAGGAAAATATGTTATACCGTCAACTGTTAACGGCAAAATATTGTCGGGTAATTCAATACCATTCAACATCAGCTGCTGGTTATTTTGTTGTGCCAATATGGTATTACTATCTGGTATAAACAGTAATAGTGTAATTAAAAGTATTATTATAGCAGTATGGTTGTACTTACTTGTCAATTTGTTTTATCCTCCTGGATTAAGTACCTGTATGTTATTACTTTAATTGTAGCAGCCAGTGGTATAGCATATAATACACCTAAGAATCCTAAAAGACCACCAAATATTAAAACTGAAAAGATTATTGTTAAAGGATGTAAGCCCAATTCCTTACCTAATATCTTTGGATTTAGCCAGAAAGCTTCAATCTGATTTACCGCAACAAAGATAATGGTAACCATAATGAAGACTGACCAGGGTTTTCCTATAGTAAAAAATAAAGATAATGCCCAACCAACAATTGGGCCAAAATATGGTATAAAATTTAATACGCCCGAAATCATACCAATAATAAGGAAGAATTTTATTTTTAAAAAATATAAGCCTGCTGTAATCAGTGCCCCCACTATAACACAGACAATCAGACGACCACGTATAAAATTACTCAATATGTGATCAATTTCAATGACAATTTCACGAAAATCCTTTTTATTAGATGGTGAAACAAATATTAAAAGGTTGTCTTTAAATATGTCTATATCTATTAAAAGATAATAAAGAATAAGTGGGATAACAAATATTCCAAAACCAAATTTTGTAACGAAACTGGATAGGGCAAATATAGCAACTCTAGAAAAGGTTAGCAATTCTCTTTGTATTTCAGAAAAGACATTATTGACAAATACTTCCAGGTTTTCCGAAAACACAATTTTATTAAATATAGGCTCAAAAGATAGTAGAAGATTTCTAAATCCTGTCATAAGGCCGGGTATTTCTCTATATAATTGATTCAACTCACTTATTGTATTTGGAATTATAAAGAATAAAAAGAATATTGTAAAAGTTAATATTATTAAAAATATTATTAATATTGAGGGTGACTTTTTTAAGCCTATCTCAAGCAAGTAATTGTAAAATGGGGTGAAAAAATAAGCAAGAAATAATGATAGACTAAAGTATGTCAATATCCAATTTAAGCGGTTAGCGATATAACAAAAAATAACCAGCCCAATAGCCAGTTGAATAAAAAATCTACTTTGTTTATCTACAATTGAATACAATACTTATCATCCTATTCTAATTTTAAATAATTCAAGAACAAAATTTAATTTTAGAATTCTATCTATTATAAGAAAACTTTTGAAAACAATGTGATCTCGTTTTTTGTTTTTGTACCACACCCAATTAAGCAGAAATAAAATTCTATAACAACTTTAGCATACAGAATATATTAAGGTATGGTTAATTATTCAACTATTTTGTGACAACAGGATGGTGGAGGCGGCGAGAATCGAACTCGCGTCCAGAGAATCATTGATAAGAAATACTACGAGTGTAGTCTATGTTTTATTTTTTCATTTAGCTTAACTCCCATAGACTGGATTTAAGTAAACTATCTCCTTATTTTCTACATACCAGTCGGAGCAGGTGGTATGTATAGCCTGTTATTGTATTACACCTGTACAAAGCTCACAGACATAGCTTTGTACAGACGAGCGACCTTTGTTAGGCCGCTAAGGCCAATTCGTAATCGTTGGCAGTTATTGTCTTTCCCAGTGTTTATCGAGGACCAGGAACCTCGACTCGCATTTCATACCTCTGTTTTCCCTGTCGATACCTATCGCCCCCATATTTTATTTTTTAATTCTCTTTCTGCTTCTCTGTCTATCGCTTTCTGAGTCAAATCTCTTCTCTTGTCGTAAAGCTTTTTCCCTTTTGCCAGTGCAATTTCTAGCTTGGCGTAACCATTTTTAAAATATAATCTTAAGGGAACTACCGTGACACCTTTGGTTTCAATACTACCTTTTATTTTATTCAACTCTCTTTTATTTAAAAGAAGCTTTCTATCTCTTTTCGGCTCTAGATTAAACCTGTTTCCAAATTTGTATGGAGCAATATGCATGTTAACAATATACAGATCATTACCCTTTAATTGAGCATAACTTTCTTTGATACTAACCTGATTATTTCTAATAGATTTAACTTCAGTTCCTTTTAAAACAAGGCCGGCTTCAAAACTTTCAAGTATATGGTAATCATGTCTCGCTTTACGGTTTATAGAAACAATTTTATAATTATCCATTTCTTTTTCAGGCATATCATTTCCTTAGGTATTCATAAAATTATAACATATTTTTGTCTTTTTTACTATTTAATAGCATGTTAGCTTTCATTGTGATAAAAATTTGAATATAATTAAAATCAACTTATTATCTATTTTGCTGCCCTTCTCAAGCGATCCATAATTGCTCTTCCCAGTCCTATATTGTGAAATTTTTCAGAAATAATTATATCACATTTTTCTTCATCTAAATTTCTTAGGCTTTCATACAAATTATGTGCACAGGAATCAAGATCGCGAGCTCCTCCAATAGCTTTAACCACAAACCCCGGATATTTACTTAAGTTCTCATTACATGTAATTACCCCAACCTTATTGCCTTCATTTTTGTATTGTAGGGCTAATTTTAGTATTTTCTCATATATTTTTTCGCCCTCTTCCTCTACTAATATTAGTTTAGCTTTTGGCGAATAGTGCTTACCCATCATACCAGGAGATCTTCTTACTCTTATATTATTATCAGCAATAATAATATCAGGAATTACTTCTTTTAATCTTTCAAATGTAACCCCACCTAACCTTAGTATTTTTAATGGAAATGAAGTTACGTCCAATACGGTAGACTCAACACCGATGCTGGTCTTTCCACTATCAATGATTATATCTATCTTACCATTTAAATCAGAAATAACGTGGTCAGCTTTCGTCGGGCTAGTATAACTAAATAAGTTGGCACTAGGGGCAGCAATCGGGCGCTGAGCCATTTTAATTAAAGCTAAAGCTATTTTATGATTGGGCACACGTATAGCCACAGTATCCAATCCAGAAGTTACAACATCTGAAATTAATTTACTTTTTTTAAATATCATGGTTAAGGGGCCAGGCCAGAATAACTTACCCAATTTTTTTGCAATATCTGGAAAATCTAATACAATATCATTCATTTCCTCCATACTATGTATATGGACAATTAAAGGATCATTATAGGGTCTATTTTTCGCATGGAATATTTTTAATAATGCTTTATCATTCGTTGCATCAGCGCCCAAACCGTATACTGTCTCTGTTGGAAAAGCCACTAATTTGCCATCTCTAATAGCCCTGCCTGCCTCTTCAAGTTGTTCTAAACTAGTGTTATTTATATCTATTTTTATAATTTTTGTGTTAATTTTTTTTATATTCATTTACTTCCCCAATTGAAATAGTAAAAAAAGCAGGAAATTCCTGCTCTTTTTATTATTTCAAACTATTATACCCGTAAGTATTTTTAATTATCTATAAAATTATTATTTTAATTGATATCAAACAAGATCTAATCCCGTTCTATATTATATGCCTAGATACCCATATAAATAAGCATTATTTGTATTAATATTTTTAAAAACTGAGCAAAAGATTAGATATCTGAGTGAAGCTGGTGGCGCAAGGGGGAATTGAACCCCCGTTTGCTGATTGAGAGCCAGCTGAACCACCGCTCCCAGATCCAGAGTCTGGTGTCCTACCACTAGACGATCCCTCATTTTTTCGGTTTCACCAACATTATTTTACAACATATTTTTTTTAGGTCAAGTTATAAATAAGAATTTTTTATATAGGATATACAGTTGTCAATTACTAATACTGAATATTTGGCTAAATTAATCAAATTTATGCTTGTTTATTTTGATAATATATTTACAACAAATTA
>CAZLMD010000008.1:16761-39553 GCA_964560535.1 uncultured Atribacterota bacterium | reverse complement strand
TAAACGGTGTTGATAGATAATATTTTATATGATATTATAAAAACAAATACAGCAGGCATAACCAACAGTAAATAACTATAATATTTCTATATAACAGCTACAAAAAATAGAATAGAGAAGAAGTATTCATTTTTGATTACTTTAAAATCTGAAAACTTACCCTAACATATGTAGCCACAACAAAGCATTCTGCCCCATATAGCATGATAAATATCTTTATCTTGTTTGTTACCCTTGAATGTAATAAAGCATTAAAAATAAAAAAACAGGGGGTGATAGAAGACGACAATCTATTTTACCTTAAAAAAACAAATCAAAGGAGAAAAAATGAAAGTTAATTTAAAAAATATTATTCTTTATGCCACAATATTACTCATCTTATTAGTTTCCTCGGTATCTTCATTTGCTCAGGATAGACACACACCTCAGGATGCTATTGCTGCACATGGTATGGTTGCTGCTGCGCACCCTCTTGCTGCACAAGCTGGTGTTGAAATACTAAAACAGGGTGGTAATGCCATTGATGCTGCCATAGCTACTGCCTTTGCTCTGAATGCAGTTGAACCAAATGCTTCAGGCCTTGGCGGCGGAGGTTTTATGTTAATCCGTTTTGCTGAAACAGGAGAAATAATAGTCTTAGATTACAGAGAACGTGCTCCTGCTGCTTCAACAAAAGATATGTATTCCTCTGATAAGGCAAAAGAAGAGAAGTGGACTCAACTGGGCGGTATGGCCAGCGCCGTTCCTGGAACCTTGATGGGTTTGAAAGCTGCTTTAGATGAATATGGTAGCATGACCCTGGAAGAGGTAATGGCACCTGCTATTGCGTATATGGAGGATGGTTTTGAAATAACTGAAACTTTCAGCGACATGATTAAAGACAATTATGATAAGCTGGTTGATTGGAATGATCCATTTGATATAGCCTATCTAAAAGATGGTGTTCCTTTAGAAGAAGGAGAAGTATTAGTACAGGCTGATCTGGCAAAGACCTATAGAGAGATACTTGAAAAAGGTATTGAACATTTTTATGGTGGTGAGTTAGGTCAGAAGATAGTAGATGCTGTTCAGGCTGCAGGAGGTATCCTCACCCTTCAGGATTTAAAGGATTATAAATTATACCGTCATAATCCTGTTAAAGGCAGTTATAGAGGATATGATATTTATTCAATGCCTCCTCCAAGCTCTGGAGGTACACATTTAATACAAATATTGAATATAATGGAAAATTTTGATATTGCTGATATGTACTACTTAGGCCCGACACATATTTCAATAATGGCAGAAGCAATGAAGATGGCTTTTGCTGATAGAGCTAAGTTTATGGCTGATCCAATCTTTGCGACAGATATACCGTTAAAAGGCCTTACTTCTAAAGAGTATGCAAAATCTTTAGCAGATCAGATCGATGTTTCTAATCCAAAATTAGAAATACCTGCAGGGGAGCCAGGTATATTCGAACACGAAAGTACCAGCCATCTATCAGTGATTGATGCAGAAGGTAATGCAGTTGCATTAACACAGACTATCAACTATTTCTTCGGTTCTGGTGTGATTGTTCCTGGTGTTGGGATTATTATGAACAACGAGATGGATGACTTTGCTACAAGTCCAGAGTCTCCAAATGCTCCTGAGCCAGGAAAGACACCTTTATCCAGCATGTCACCAACTATAATGGAAAAAGATGGAGAAGTCTTCATGGTTTTAGGTTCTCCAGGTGCAACCAGAATATTTACCGCAATGGCACAGATTATTGCTAATGTCATTGATTTTGGAATGGGAATGGATGAAGCTATCGAAGCACCCCGTATACATGCTTACTCTTCAGCAGGTAAAGCAATGCCGATTTTTGTAGAAAGCCGGGTTCCTGTATTGAGTGTAGAGGCATTGAGATTATTAGGTAATCAGGTGGATGTCAGAGAAGCTCATGACCTCTATTTTGGTGGTGCTCAGAGTATTATGTTGAAAAATGGTGTTTTATTCGGTGGAGGAGACTCCCGCCGTGATGGAATAGCTATCGGTTATTAAAATACCCGTCATGGGAACGGTTCTTGTGACACATTTAAAGAAAAAGTGTGTCACAAGAACCATGCACATGACACGATATTGATGAGGAGGAGGGATATATTGCTTAGCATTGAATTACTCTATTTCGTTGTAATGGTAGGCATATTTGCCATAAGCAGTTTTAAATTTAAATTACCGGTAGGAATAGCTATGGCCATTTCTGCTGTATCTGGTTGTCTGATAGCAGGTTTTGGGATTCCCATCCGGCATCTGGTGGAGGGGGGTTTAAACTATTTAAATACAATCCTGGTAATTGCTACTGCTATGATTTTTATGAAAGTAGTTCAGTATAATGGCATGATGGATACTATTACCAGATGGTTAATAGAAAAATTCTATTCTAAACCGGCTTTATTAATTATTGGTCTATCTTTTATTGTTGTTTTCCCGGGTATGATTACAGGTTCAGCTACTGCTGCCGTATTAACCGGGGGTGTATTAATTTCTCCAGTATTGATTTACATGGGATTACCAAAAGAAATTACTGCGGCAGTAGTTTCTATGGCTGCCGTCTTTGGAGAGGCTGCTCCACCAGTTAATGTTAATGCTTTAATAATTGGTGGTGGGATTGATTTGCCTTATATTGGTTTCACATTACCTTTATTGTTTATCACCATTCCCTTGATAATATTTTCAAGTCTTTTTTTAGGAAGGAAATACCTGAGAGTTTTTAATTTTGAGAAGATGAAGGATAGCCTCCCCACTTCATATCTAAGCGACTATGGAATACGATTATTTTTGCCTATTATTATTCTATTCGTATTGATGTTAAGAGAAACATTCTTTCCCAAATTATTTCCAACTCTGGGAATACCGATCTACTTTTTAATTGCTGCCCTTGTGGGAATATTCTCTGGAAAGAAGTTCGATTTTTTAAAAATATCTCAAGAGGCAATAAAGGATGCATTACCCGTTTTAGGTATCCTGGTTGGAGTCGGTATGTTTATTCAGGTAATGACCCTGACAGGGGTAAGGGGATATATTGTTATCAATTGCCTAAGCCTGCCATCTTATTTATTATTCCTGGGAATTGCCATAAGTATACCTCTTTTTGGGGCAGTATCTGCATATGGTTCGGCTTCAGTCCTGGGAGTTCCTTTTGCCCTGGCTCTTTTGGAGAGCAATCCGATCATAACAGTGGCTGCATTATCTCAATTGTCAGCTTTAGGCGATCTGGTGCCACCAACAGCATTGGCTGGAATTTTTGCAGCACAGGTAGTGGGAGAAAAGAATTACTTCAAAGTTTTAAAACACTGTATAATACCAGCTATCATTACTGCTGCCTGGTGTATAACAATTATTATTTTTGCTAATTCTATTGCCAAAATTCTCTTATAACATATTATAAAAACGGAAAGGAAGAAAAAAATGACTATTATTGCCTTAATTTATCGTTTGATCATTTTATTCCTGACAGTGTTGATAATTCAGGATATGTTTAAGGAGAAAAATATCTGGAACCAGTTAACAAGCTCTCTGGTGATTATCCCCTTTATTTTGAGATTGTTAATGATAAAATAATTTTTGCAATAAGAGGTTATGCTTATGAAAAAGAATCAAAAAATTGCCATATTTATATTAATATTTGCCTCCTTTGTTATAATCCTGTCAGCACTGGAATTTGTTGATCAATGGAAGCCGGATCTTATTATTTCAGGCCCAGGGGTAACTAAAACAGCTAAACTGAGCGACTATTACCCAAAATTAAAGGGAGAGTATTGTGATACTGATATTTACTTTTTAGAAAGTGGTGAGCCTGGAGGCACAGTCTTTGTACTGGGGGGCACACATCCTAATGAGCCATCTGGTATGCTTTCGGCGGTCTTATTGATTGAAAATGCTGTTTTAACTAATGGTAGAATGATCGTCATTCCTCAGGCTAACCTCAGTGGCTACTCACATAATGATCCACAAGAAGGGTCTCCCAGGAAAATTCATTTTGAAACACTTTATGGACAAAGAGAGTTTAGATACGGATCCAGAGCTACAAATCCTATACACCAATGGCCAGATCCCGATATATATATAAACCAATTTGGCCAATCGCTTTCCGGTTCAGAGACTCGTAATTTAAATCGTGGATACCCCGGAGATCCTGAAGGTAACTATACTGAAAATATTTGCTATGGAATTATGGAAGTTATTAGAAATGAAGATTGTGACATATCAATTGATTTACACGAAGCTTCTCCAGAATATCCGGTTATCAATGCAATTGTAGCACACGAAAGAGCAATAGATTTGGCGAGTATAGCTGTTTTAGATTTGCAGATGTTAGATCTTGATTATAATTTAGAAATTTCCCCTCCGTCTTTTAGAGGTTTGACACATAGAGAATGGGGAGATTATAGCAATACTATGGCTATTCTTATGGAATCAGCAAATGCGAGCCAGGGGAGAATAAGAGGGAGAACAGATGAGGCTCTAGTTTTAACAGGGAAAGACAAAATGTATGTTAAAGCAGCTGAGTTGGGTAGACTGTATGTCCCTTATGATGAAAACGGGCATCCAATTGAAGAAAGAGTCGGGAGACATTTGACCGCTATAGAGATACTTGTCGAAAATATGAGTCTTTCGTTTCCTGACAAAATTGTTGAGTATTCTGGAATGCCCTCATATGAGGAATTATTAGAAAATGGTCTTGGCAATTATCTTTTGCCAGCAGGATAACTGTTTATCATTCAGTACATAATAATTAGTAATTGATATTGTAGGAAAAATTAAGGGCAGGTATCCGGGTGCTTCAGATACCTGCCCTTAATTTAATTTTTAAACCAATTTATTAGCTATTCAACCTGTACCGAATTTTACTTTCAGATATGTCTAAATTACTAGAAAAAAATTCTATTTCAAAACATCTTCAATATAATCTTTTACCAGTTCACCAGTATCGGCAATTTTTTGTACACTTTGTAGAGGTATTTTGTATTCCTCACTCATCTTGTTAAAATAGCCATCAGGATTACCCGATTCGACGATTATTAAATGATCTGCATAAGGAACTATTACATCTAAGAAGGCGTCAGAAAGGGCTCCTCTTCTTGCCTCTCCCCCTATATGCATTACCAGTAAATTTGTCTTTTCTTCTTCAATTTCTTTGAGCAAACTTTTTGTTCTTGCTAATTCCTGGTCTTTATCAATTCCTGCTGCACCCAGCCCTTTGGAACTGCCACCAACCACAGCAATAATAATTTTAAAATCTTTTACAACTTCAGGTGTTGCAATTTGCTCATAAGCAGCCTCGATATTAAATCTGGATACCAATACATTGATCATTCTGGCATCAGGGCTTTGACCAATCGAAGTTATTAAAATTTCCGGTGTCCCTTCTGATGATAAAGCAATTGCTGTCAAAAATAATAAACTAAAAAAAATCAATAGGCCACTAATAAATATTTTATTGTTTTTGATTTTGCCTTTTTGTTTCATTTGTAACCCACTTTCTGTTTAATATTTTTTATATTATTAACATTTTATACTAATTTATTGTAACATAAAGATGCTGTAATTGTAAGTAGCTGGATAGACTGTTGCAGAACCTTGCAAAGTTAGGATTAATATAGATAAAGAGACAATTAAATGAATCAGTTTAGTTGAAATTATACATAAAATATATTTACTGGTATAATTAAAATCAAAATATTATAAAAGGGAGGTAAAAATGGATATTCTACAGATTTTAACAAGCCTGAATAATAATCAAAAAGCTATAAATCAGTTAAATAAATCAGTGGGCGGTGATGCTAAGGGAGTAGAACAGGTTGTGCAATTAGGGATACCTCTACTTATGGAGGCTTTAAATCGTAATACCAGAACACATGAAGGAGCACTCTCTTTAACAAAAGCCTTAGAACAACATCAGGAAAGTCAGGTTGGTGATCTACTCAGTTTTTTCAATAATGTTGATAAAGAAGATGGTGCGAAGATATTACAACACATTTTCTCTAATAAGAAAGAATCCATTCAAAATAACTTATCTAAAACAACAGGTTTAAAACAGGATCAGGTGGCATCTTTATTATCACAATTAGCACCTCTTCTACTGAGGGCACTGGGGAATCAAAAAAAAGAACAAAATCTTGATGCCAATGGTATATCAAACCTGACTTCTTCGTTAACAAAAAAACTGCAGCAATCCAGTGGAAGCAATCTGTTTTCTATGGCAACAAAACTGTTAGACAGCAATAAAGATGGGAGCATTATTGATGACCTGTTTAATATGTTTTTTAAGAAAAAATAGATTGTAATACATTGCTTATAATGGTTATTTTATAAAATAGATTAAAATTAAAGTAATACAATTTTGCCAAAATGATATTCGATCTACTAATTTTTATCTTACATTTGGAGCAAAGTAGCCTTTATATAAATCTTCAAGATCTATTTTACAAAATTAAAAAGTAAGGAGAAAAGATGGACACTTACATTTCTTTATACGAAAAATTAGGATTGTTTTATCTTGGAAGGGAAGTCAATCCTAAGACATTAACAGCTGATAATGATGATCAACTTTTTCTTTATAAATCAAAAGATTTTACTACACATGCTGCTATAATAGGCATGACTGGCAGTGGGAAAACAGGGCTGGGTGTTGCTATAATCGAAGAAGCTGCCATAGACAACATTCCTTCAATTATTATAGACCCTAAAGGGGATATGGGAAATCTTCTCCTATCATTTCCAGAATTAAGTTCAGCCGATTTCCAGAAATGGATTGACCCTGCAGAAGCCGAAAATAAAGGTATGCAGCCACATGTTTACGCAGGTGAGGTTGCTAAAAACTGGGAAGAAGGTTTAAGAAGTTTTCATCAACAAAGAGAGAGAATCAGTCTTTATAAAAATAGTGCAGATTTTACCATTTATACACCTGGTAGTTCAGCCGGTATTCCATTATCTGTATTAAGTGATTTAGAAGCACCTTCTGAAGAGATAATGAATGATCCTGATACATATTCTACTATGATTAATTCTACAGTAATGGGTCTCCTTTCTTTAATCAATATAAAGGCAGATATGTTAACAAGTAAAGAATATATTCTCCTTGCTGCCTTGTTCTCATATTTTTGGAAAAAGAATAGAGGTCTTACCATAGAAGAGGTTATAGGGTATGTAACAAACCCACCATTTGAAAAAATTGGAGTTTTGAGCTTAAACAATTTTTATCCACAAAAAGAGAGATTTGAACTGGCTATGCTTTTAAATAATATAATCTCCAGTCCCGGCTTCTCTCTATGGTTAGATGGAGCAAAATTAGATATCCAGGATCTTTTATATACTGATAGTGGAAAGCCAAAGGTTAGTATTCTTTCTATAGCCCACTTAGACCACAATCAACAGATGTTTTTTGTGACTCTATTCTTGAACAAATATATCAGTTGGATGAGACGGCAGACAGGGACATCTTCTTTGCGAACTTTACTTTATATGGATGAAATATTCGGATTCTTTCCGGCAACCTCAAATCCACCTTCCAAACAACCCATGCTGGTATTATTAAAACAGGCCAGGGCTTATGGTGTAGGAGTTGTTTTAGCCACCCAAAACCCCATCGACCTTGATTATAAAGGATTATCTAATATTGGCAGCTGGTTTTTAGGTAGATTGCAAACCAGACAGGATAGAGATAAGGTGATAGACGGTCTAGCCAAAAATACAACAGGTACTATGGACAAAAATGAAATAGAAGATTTACTTGCCAACATGAAAAAACGAACATTCCTTTTAAAGAGTGCACATCTTGACCAGCTCCCACTCTTCGAAACAAGATGGGTATTGTCATACCTAAAAGGTCCGCTTTCTTCCATAGAGATCAAAAAGTTGATGGAAGAAAAACAGGAAATATTAATTCCAAAACAAGAAGAAGTAGAAGACCTGCAGATCGATGTGATAGATGAAAATTTTGAAATAAGTGAAACAAAACCCCTATTATCAGATAAGATAAAACAATATTTTTTACATAACCCGCCTTTTAGTGAAAACATTTCCTATAAACCCAGTATATTACTGCGTGGTAAGGTTAGATTTTATAATGAATCTAAAAAAATCGATCAAAAAGAAGAAATATTTCTTAAAATACCGATTAACCATGATACTCTGGAGTTTAGCTTAAAGGAAGCTATACCAAGTAAGGATGATTCAAGCAGTTATGACACGAAGCCGTTAGAAAGGGCTCGCTATTCACTACTGCCACCTTTTTTGGAAAAGATGAAAGATACAAAATATTTGGAAGAAAAATTTAAGAATTATCTTTATGATAATACCAGAATAGAACTTTTTACAAATAAAGAATTCAAACTTATCTCTAACCCTGATGAAGAGATTGCAGATTTTAAATCCCGTGTGCTGGATCTAATGAGAGAAAAAAAAGATAAAGCTGTAGAGAAGTTGACCGAACAATATGCAAAAAAAGAGGAAAAGCTGGAAAAGGATTATGTAAAGCTACAGGAAAAATTAGAAAAAGAAGAAGCTGATGTAAAAGCGATTACTACCCAAAGTGCTCTTTCTCTAGGTTCAAGTGTCCTTGGCGCCTTGTTGGGGAGGACGAAAGTAGGTACCTTAAATACTGGTGTAACCGGGCTGAACAGGGCTAGTAGAATTTTAAAAGAAAAGAAGGATGTTGAATTAGTACAAAAGAAAATAGAGACACTCAGTGAAAATATTAAAAACCTTGAAGAAGAATTAAAACAGAATATAGAAAAGATGTCAGATCAATTCAATATTGATAACTATACAATTGAAAGTATAAGTATTAAACCAAAAAAAAGTGACATTTTTGGTATCACTATAGCTCTCTTATGGGAAACTGAGTAGGTAGTTTATAATATGTTTTGCCTGAATTAGGAATAAAATTTGATAATTATCAATAAAAACTGGTAAGTATTTTCAAAAAATGGTCTAAAATTTAAGGAATTAGGGAATAATAATAGTAGATGTAGTAAGCAACAGAAGAATTGCTTCATTCAAATAAATATATTGTTGTATTAACAAGTTGATAAAGGCAAACTATACTGAAAAGATAGGACGCAAAGCCATGGGTCTAAAGCATTTAGCCATGATTGCCAGGCTATCGACTTAATTATAATTTTATTTTTGTGTTTTATCCAAATATATAGGCTATGGAGAAAAGGATGAATTTATTCCATAGAAAAACAAAAAATGATTTGAATAATGAAGAAGAACACAATATATTAGACCAATACGATATAGGGGCAGAATTAGATTGGGGAAAAACAGCTCTAAATAAAAAGGAAAACAAAAACGTTAATTCCAAAAAAACATATTGTCCCAGTGCAATTATGTTTAGGAATTTATTGGAAGGCACTTCTTTTGATCGCCGGGTTAACAGGGTAGATAATGAAATATTAGAAGAACCGGAGAAAGTGAACATACCTGAATTAAAAGAAACAATACATACCCCCCCTTTGAAAAAAATACCTGAAACAAATGTATCTCACATAAAGAAACCTGTAAAGAAAACCAGTTTTTATAAACCTCTCAAAAAGAAAAAATTTATTAATGAAAAAGAACAAAATCGTTTAAAACGTAGTGTTAAAAGAGTATTTGAACATACCAGAAAAGAATAATATTTTTGATTTCCGCATCTATTTATCTGCACATTTTCTATTAATTAGTTATAATTATAAGTGAATTCACCATATAATCTAAAAAAGCCATTATATTAGACCAAATATAATCAATAAAAAATTAATTTGATACACAAGTATGTTTAACAACGAGGTCATTTTTAAAATAAATTTTTGAAAGAAGGTTAAGATGTATGACTATTGGAGAAAATTATCAAAAAATAAGAGCAAAGATACCTTCTAATGTCAGGATTGTAGCTGCTGCAAAAACAAGGACAGCCGCCGAGATAGAGGAATTGATCAGAGCTGGTGCAACAGATATTGGAGAGAACTATGTGCAGGAAGCTGAGGCAGTATTTAAAAAAATGAAGAGTGGTTTAGCTGAAAAGGTATGCTGGCATATGATTGGCCCCTTACAAAAAAATAAAATTAATAAAGCATTACCTATTTTTGATTTTATACAGACTGTTGATTCTTTGGAATTAGCAGAAGAGATTGACAAAAGGGTAGCAAAAGCAGGGAAAAGAGTTATAAGAGTGTTATTGGAAATAAATATTGGCAGTGAATTAACTAAACACGGAATCAGGCCAGATGAACATGAAAAATTTGAAAAATATTTGGGCAAGCTGGCATACAGTATTTCGAACCTTACACATCTTCGACTGGAAGGGCTTATGACCATGGGTCCACTTCATGCCAGCTCAGAACAATTACGTGAATATTTTAGAAAAACTAAGGATATCTTCGATTATTTGGCTAATTTGAAGATCAAACAGGTGGATATGAAATATTTATCCATGGGGATGACAGATTCTTATCAGATTGCTATTGAAGAAGGTGCCAATATTGTTAGAATAGGAACAGCGATATTTGGTCCAAGAGAAAATGAATAAATGATATAAGTGGCTGATCTATCGTTAAATAAAATATTTTTAAAATATCAACAGAAAAATGATTTAAGAATTATTAAAATAAACATGAACAGAAAAAAAGATATCAAGAGTCTATCATATAAAGAACTGGAAAAGATAATAACTTTAGAAGGGTTCCCCTCATATAGAACAAAGCAGATATTTTTCTGGCTATACCAGAAAAAAGTAAAAAGTTTTTCTCAAATGAATAACTTGCCACAAACACTTATAGTTCGTTTAAATTCTATTTTTCAGCTGCGTAGTATTTATTGTGTAGAAAAACTGAAATCTAAAGATGGTTCTATCAAGTTTATTTTCCGACTGTATGACAACAATTTAATAGAAAGTGTTCTCATTAGATGTGAAAAAAGGAATACTGTTTGTCTTTCTTCACAGGTAGGCTGTTTATGGCACTGTCTTTTTTGTGCCAGTGGTAAAGGAGGTTTTACTAGAAATCTTTTAGAGGAAGAGATAATAGAACAATTACTTGAAATACAGAGAATAAGCGGAGAACATGTTAACAATATAGTTTTTATGGGAATGGGTGAGCCATTTAATAATTATGAAAGATTAATGAAATCTATTAATATAATAAATGAAAAATTTGGTATAAATATTGGTGCACGAAAAATAACAATTTCTACCTGTGGAATTATCCCTGGAATCGAAAGGTTCTCTAAAAATCCACTCCAGGTGGAGCTCTCTGTTTCTTTACACGCAGCTGAAAATGATATCAGGACAAAATTAATGCCAGTAAATAGAAGATACCCTTTAATGGAATTAATTGCCGCTTGCAGAGACTATGTAAATAAAAAAAACAGGCAAATTACTTTTGAATATTTAATGCTAGGAGGGATAAACGATTCCCTGGAACAGGCAAAAAAGCTATGTTATTTGATTTCTGATTTCAAATCAAAAGTAAACCTCATTATTTATAATCCTATTTCCAGACATAAACAACCAGCATTATTCCCTTCGGATAATGATTCTGTCATAGCCTTTCAAAATGTTCTAAAAAGAAACCATATACCTGTAACTATCAGATATTCTAAAGGCCAGGATATTGAGGCTGCTTGCGGGCAATTAATAAGTAATTATCTCGGTATATGAGATAATTTAAATGTATTTAAATTATCAAATTTGATGATAGATAAATTCTTGACTTTATATTAATATCTGCTATACTTTTAAAGGATAATTTCTTTAAGGGCCCATAGCTCAGCTGGTAGAGCAGCCGGCTCATAACCGGCCGGTCCCTGGTTCGAAACCGGGTGGGCCCACCATTTCTTAAAATTTAAAATTATTTGAAGTAATAGTTATTATTTGATTATATGAAAATCTATTTTATAACATTAAAGATATGAAAATAAGCAATGAAATACAAAGTAAATGAAATACCTCTAGTACTAAAAGGAATAAATCGGGCAAAAGTGAATATGCCTATAATAAGCCTTACTTTATTATAAGAATAAAGTAAGGCTTTTTTATTTTAGTAATAATATCCTATTCTGTATTCGGTATTTTATAAAAAATTATAATTACAGGATATGGCTTATTTTACGAGCAATAATTTTTCAGTTAAAGAAAAAATAGGATTAAAAATTGAATTGCAGAGAAAATGAGGTGAGAGCTGTTGAAAGAACAACTATATGCATTATTACATCTTCAGAAAGTAGATAATGAAATTACCGGTGAAATGTGCAAACGTAAAGCTTTGCCAGTTTCTATCCAGGAAAAAGAAAGACAAATAAATAATTCTGATAAAAAATTTCAGATAGAGAAGAATAACTTAAAAGAACTACAATTAAAGTTAAGAAAGAAGGAGATGGATGTAAAAGCCATCAATGAAAAGATTGAAAAAAGTAAGAACGAGTTATATGGTGGGAAGATAAGTGATATTAAAGAATTAAAACAACTTCAGAAGGTAATAGAATCATTTCAAGAAGATAGAGATATAGCCGAAGAAGGTTTGTTAATCCTTATGGAGGAAGAAGATAGTTTAAGAACTAAAATCGCTGAAGTAGAGAAAGAGATTACCTCCTTAAATGAACAATTAAAAGAAATAAAAAAACGAGTTGAACAGGAAGACCTGGTGATTCAGCAAAATATTGAGAAAAAGGAATCAGAAAAAAAAGAGATTATTGAACAAATCAATGATGAATCTCTGATAAGTAGATATTATATGTTATGGAATGACAAGAAGGGAACTGCAATAGTCGAGGTAGATAGTTCGATATGCAGCGGCTGCAATCTATCCCTCCCCAGTGACATAATCTATCACTTGCAGAGAGATGATTGTTTGATAATCTGTCCTAATTGTAATAGAATGATGGTATGGAAGAATGCTTCCTGACATAACATATCTTGTCGAGTTTAACAATAAGTTTTGCTTCACATTATATGAACATTACAGGCTATTGTACTGTATTTAAATTGACAAATGTTGGTAAGTAAATCGGGTAATCGCGGGTTTTATTACCTGAGGAAAGTCCGGGCTCCACAGGGCAAAATGCTGGGTAATTCCCAGTGGGGGTGACCCCAGGAAAGTGCTACAGAAAACAGACAGCCAGTTATGCTGGTAATGGTGAAAAGGCAGGGTAAGAGCCTACCAGTTATTGGGTGACCAATAAGCTTAGTAAACCCCATTTGGAGCAAGATCAAAAAGAAAACAGATAGTGGCCCGCTATAAGTTTTCGGGTAGATCGCTAGAAGTATAAGGTAACTTATACTCAAGATAAATGATTACCACACTATCCTTGCTTTACGGTAAGTTAGTGACAGAACCCGGCTTATGATTTGCTTACCAACTAAAGACAAAGACATAAATTGCACACCCTCATTATAATAAAGGGTGTTTTTTTTATTTACTCCCCCTGTATATCCTTAATAGAATAAATCTTTTCAGATACCCTACATTTTAAATTTTTTAATATTAAATAACATACCAGTAAAAAATATAAAATATTTATTAAAAAATTGGGATTTTTTTAATAAATGTAGTATACTAAGCTTAAAAGTGGAGCGAAGTGGAGCGAAGTGGTAAAATGATGTTCCTAGGACAATATGAACATTCCTTGGATAAAAAGGGAAGAATTATTATGCCTGCTAAATTTAGAGAGAACTTAGGCGATTCTTTCGTTATTACTCTGGGTTTAGAAAAATGCCTATTTGTTTATCCGATGGAAGAATGGGAAAAATTGTCACAAAATCTACAAAATCTTCCCCTGGGTAAAAAAGACACCCGGGCTTTTAAAAGGACTCTTGCATCAAGAGCATTAATAAGCAGCTTTGACCAACAGGGTCGTGTTGTTATTAATAAGTATTTAAGGGACTATGCTGAAATAGAAAAAGACATAATAGTGATCGGGGTATTTGAACGTGTTGAAATATGGGATTCAAAAAAATGGGAGAGATACTCACAAGAAACAGAACAATCATATGAAGAAATAGCTGAACGTATCTATGAAAAAGAAGGACAGGATTGAGAATGTCTTTCCATTCCCCTGTAATGGTACAACAAGTTTTAGAATATCTGATTATTAGAAAAGAAGGAATATATGTTGATTGTACCACCGGAGGCGGCGGTCACTCCCAAAAAATGCTAGAAATGATTTATCCGGAAGGATTCTTAGTAGGACTTGATCAGGATATAGAAGCATTAGAATTTGCCCGTGAGAAATTAAAAAAGTATCAGGACAGAATCATTCTGGTAAAGTCTAACTTTACTGATCTCGAAATAAATTTGCACATGTTGGGCTTAAATAAAGTAACCGGTATTTTCTTAGATCTGGGAATATCTTCTTATCAGATTGATACGCCCTCTAGAGGATTTAGCTTTAATAAAGAGGATTTTCTGGATATGCGTATGGATTTGAGCAATAAATTGAATGCCCAATATGTAGTAAATAATTATTCAGAGAAAAAACTGGTAGAAATATTTAGCGAATTTGGTGAAGAACGGTACTCTCGTTCTTTAGCCAGACTAATCGTAGAAGAAAGAAAAAAAAAGAAGATTGAAACAACCAGTCAATTGGCAGGGATAATTGTCAGATTTTATGCCAGGTATAAAAAGGGAAAATGGCGTATACATCCGGCAACTAAGGTATTTCAAGCAATAAGGATTGAGATAAATAAGGAATTATCTGTATTACAGATGGTTCTCCTTCAAGCAATTAGAATTTTAGAAACAAATGGCAGAATAGGGGTAATCTCTTACCATTCTCTGGAAGATCGGATTGTAAAAAACACCTTTCGAGAATGGGAAAATAAAGAAATAATAAATCAGTATGGATATGGTTTAAAAAGAATTTTCAAAAAACCAATTTATCCACTTGAAGAAGAAATAAGGGCAAATCCAAGAGCTCGAAGCGCTAAATTAAGGTTTGCTGAAAAAATAGATTTATAAGGAAGTATTTGAAAAATGAAAAGTATAATTACAATGGAGGAAAATAATCAATTTTCCTTTAAAACTAACAGATTACCATTCTATTTTTTTATTTTTTCCATTATTCTAATCAGCTTACTGGTCATAGGGTATATATGCAGCAATATAGTGTTAATGAAATTAGGCTACCAATCAATTGATCTTGAGAAGAAGAGGGATGAGCTTTTAGTGCGCAAAAATCATATGGAGTCAACAGTTGAAAATCTTTCTTCTTTAACTAGAATTGAAAAAATAGCCATGCAAGAACTTGACATGTGCCGCCCGGAAAGAATAGAATTTATTGCAATGCTTCCCAGTAATATCAATCTCAGTATGATGGCTATGCAATCTTCTGAATCGGAACCAGAGGGCAGATTCGTAGAAGCGAGTGCTTTTTTTAAAGAATTTGTTAATCTGCAAATATTCCAAAATCAGTAAACATTTAATATCAATGTGTGAGGCAATTTGTTTTGGAACATTTTTCAGAAAAAAGAGAAAGAATCCTTTTTTTATTATTTGTATTTGTAATTATTTTTTTATTACTCATCTATCGACTTTATAATATACAGGTAATTGGTAGAAGTGTTTTAAACGAACTTGCCCGCAAAGAACATATCACCTCATATGCTATTGATGGCAATAGAGGAAATATTTATGACAGAAATCTAAAAAAGTTAGCTGTTAATATTGAATCTAAATCATTATTTGCCATACCTTACAAGATTGAACAGCCAGAACAAACAGCTCGTCTGCTATCTTCTATACTCAATATAAATCACCACGATATAGAAAAACAATTAATAAAAGAGAGATACTTTGTTTGGATTACCCGTAAACTTTCCCAGGATAAATATGAAGAATTAAATAGTTTAGACTTGGATGGATTAGATTTTATAACTGAGAACAAAAGGTATTATCCCAAAGAATCTCTTGCTTCAAATATAATTGGATTTGTAGGTATAGATAATCAGGGGTTGGAAGGGTTGGAGTTGTTTTTTGATAATGAATTAAAAAGTGAGGCTGGCCTGGTATTAACAGAGAGGGATGCTTCAGGTGCAAAAATACCTCTCAGTTTAGAAAATATACAGCCATCAAAAAATGGATCATCTATTGTGCTTACCCTTGATGAGGTTATACAGTATATTACTGAAAATGCCCTTGAAAAAGCCTATCAAGAATATCGTCCAAAATCTGCAGTAGCAATTGTAGTAAACCCCAAAACAGGAGAGCTCCTCGGCTCAGCAGTAAGACCTACTTTTAATCTCAATAATTATCAGGGTTCACTGGAAGAAAACCGTAGGAATCGTGCTATTACAGATAATTATGAACCAGGCTCTACTTTTAAAATCTTTACCATAGCAACCGCTTTAGAGAATGGTTATGCCAGCCTATCAGACCATTTTAATTGTAAGGGATGGATCAACTATCAGGGAACGGTGATCAGGGATATTGACCCACATGGTTATCAAGATCTTGCAGATATTGTAAAGAATTCCTGTAATGTAGGACTTATAGAAGTTGGTACACGCATTGATAAGAACATATTTGCAGAATATATACAAAAATTTGGATTTGGAGAAGAAACAGGAATAGACCTGTTAGGCGAGGCAACAGGCTTGTTCAGGCCTGTGAATAAATGGTCTAAAATTTCTAATGCCTCATTGTCAATAGGACAGGAAATTTCAGTAACACCCTTACAACTTGTTATGGCAACAGCAGCTATTGCTAATGATGGAATTCTAATGAAACCATTAATAATCAGCAGGGTATTAGATGATGAAGATAATGTCATAAGGCATTATGATCCCGAAATAGTCAGACAGGTAATTTCTTCCAGTACTGCAAAAACAATGTCACAAATTTTGCAGGAGGTCGTAGAGGATGGTACCGGAGGTAGAGCGAAGTTGAAACATTACACCGCTGCCGGTAAAACAGGCACTTCACAAAAATTTGATTTTGCACTGGGAAAATATTCCTTTGAAAAATTTACCTCATGGTTTGTGGGATTTGCTCCAGCGGAAAATGCTGAAATTGCGATCCTGGTTATGCTTGATGAACCGAAAGGCAGTTATTATGGCGGTACAGTAGCTGCTCCGGTTTTTCAGGAAATTGCAGCAAAAGTATTACCATATCTATCCATTCCACCAAATTAAGTAAAATAAAGAGCTGAGAAAGCTGTTTACTTTTATTAAAATATCAAGTAAGATATTCCTGGTCAGAAAGCCAGTGTAATAAGAAAAGTCAACAATGTTAGAGGTACAATTTTTAACATGAAATTATCAGAATTAATCAAAGGACTGCCTGTTGAAAAAATAGAAGGTAATACTGAAATAGAGATAAATGGAATAGTTCAGAACTCCAAATTAGTTGAACCAGGAAGTATCTTTGTTTGTATCCCGGGTTTTGTTACAGATGGTCATAAATATATTCCAGAAGCTATATCTAAAGGGGCTAAGGTTATTTTACTTCAGCACAATATTCCATTAAACCAGGAAATAACTACGATATTAGTTAAGGATACCAGAAAAGCTCTGGCTTTTTTGGCAAATCGTTTTTATGGCTATCCCTCTGAAAAATTAAAATTGATAGGGATTACAGGAACTAATGGCAAAACTACTGTTGCTTACATGCTTAAAGCTATTCTGGAAGAAGCCGGGAAAAGAATTGGCTTACTAACAACTGCAGAGAATATTATTAACAATAAGGCAACCATTTCTAAGATGACCACTATGGAATCCCTGGATTTGCACAAGCTTTTTAGCAACATGCTTTCTTGCCAAACCGAATACGTTATTATGGAAGTATCATCACATGCACTCAGTTTGTCAAGAGTAGATGGCTGTGATTTCGATATAGCCATTTTTACCAACATTAGTGATGAACATTTTGAAATACATGAGAACTTTACAAATTATCTTAACAGTAAAAAAAAGTTGTTCCTTTCTTTAAATAGCTCAAGTAAAAATATTTCCAGCAAGAAGGCTATAATTAATATTGATGAATATTTTGCACAGGAGTTTATTGATTGTCTTGGGAATGGCGTTGAAGTACTCACATATGGGATTAACAATAAAGCTATGTATAGTGCACAAAATATTGTTTTAGATCTTAAAAAAACCACCTTTACTGCTGAAACCCCACATGGACAAGTTGATATCCAGCTTAATATGGCTGGAATGTATAATATATACAACGCACTTGGTGCAATAGCCACCGCATTGAGTCAAGGTATATCTTTAGATATTATTTCCAGTGCCTTTAGAAGATTTACAGGTGCTCCTGGTAGATATAAGATACTCGATTATGGTCAATCATATACTGTTGTTATCGATTTTGCACATAATTTTCATGGGCTTGAACATATTTTAAAAACATTAAGCCTTTTTTCTAAGAATAGATTAATTACTATCTTTGGACATGGAGGAGAAAGAGATAACAGAGTAAGGAAAAAAATGGGAGAGGTAGTTGGAAGGTATAGTGATTATAGTATAATTACCGCTGATAATCCTCGAAGTGAAGACCCGGTAACAATTTCAAAAGAGATAGAAAAGGGATTCCTGGAGGTAAAAAATACTGATTATACAGTGATTCTGGACCGTGTTGAGGCTATAAAACATGCCCTTAAGATTGCAAAAAAAGGTGATATAGTGCTAATTGCGGGGAAAGGTCCGGAAAGTGAACAAGTTTATCACGATCAAGTAATTTACCATAATGATGAAGAGGTAGTTCATCAGATACTGATCGAAGAGGATAAGTGATACATGTTTTATTTATTCAATTTTGCTGATATTATTCCAAATTCTCTTTTATTGGGAGATAGGAATGTTACATGGACACATCTTTCTATTGATAGTAGAACAATAAAAGCAGGAGAGCTCTTTATTGCTATAAAAGGGGAGAAATATGATGGCCATGATTTTATTGAAGATGTCTGTAACAAGGGTGCTGCCGCAGTTGTTTTAGAAAAAAACTTCTTTCAGAAAAATTTAGAGTTTTTCAACAGAATTGATTTAAATATATTGCTTGTTGAAGACACCCTCCTTGCTTTGCAGAAATGGGCTCATCACCACCATTCTTTGTATAAACCCCTGGATATCTGCATAACTGGCAGCAATGGAAAGACTACAACGAAAGAGATGATCACACATATACTATCAACACAATTTACAGTATTGAAGTCAAGAGGAAATTACAATAATGAGATTGGAGTTCCGCTAACAGTATTGGGTTTGAACTCGAGTCATAATGTATTAGTTGTGGAAATGGCGGCACAAAAATTAGGTGAAATAAAAGAATTAACTGGAATTGTTAGCCCCGATATTGCAGTAGTTACAAATATCGGAGAAGCACATATTGGTTTATTTGAAAATAAAGACAACATTGCCCGGGAAAAATCTGAGCTATTCAAAGCCTTAAAAAAAAATGGAACAGCAGTAATGAATCGAGATGATATCTATTATGAATATCTGCTTGAGTCAGTTCCTGTACATAGAGAGACAATCAGTTTCGGGTTCCATCCTGAATCCCATGTTCGTGCAAAAAAATTCTGTCAAAGAAATGAGCGGTCATTTCAATTTGAGCTTTCATTATCAGGCAATAATGTTTTCCAGGTAGTAATACCTTTGCTGGGTAGATTTAATGTGCTAAATGCCCTGGCAGCTATAGCGGTTTGTTTAAAAATGGGAATTCCTATAATGAAAATTATTGAAAGCATTTCAAATTTCAAAGGGTATGAATTACATATGGAACATTTATCGCTAACTCAAGGAATAACATTGATTCAGGATTATTATAATGCTAACCCAACCGCTACCGAAGAGGCTTTGCAAAGTGTTTCAGATATAGCTCAAAACAGATTTAAGATTGCTGTATTGGGAGATATGCTGGAATTAGGAGATAAGACCGGTGATTACCATAAAGAAATAGGCAGGAAAGCTGCATCTCTCTCTTATGATATGCTCATAACATTTGGTGAATATGGTGATTTCATTATTCGAGGTGCAATAGAAGAGGGGATGCCAGAAGAGAAATTATTCTGTTTTAAAAAAGAAGAAAAAAAAGAATTGATTAATTGGCTAATATATTCAGTACCTCAAAACAGTATCATTTTACTTAAAGGCTCAAGGAGTATGCAAATGGAAGATATAGTACAACCATGGAAGGAGTATTTTGATAATAAGAAGAGGTGTGAATATGCTTAGACCCATAATAGCCTGCCTTATAGCGTTTATAAGCCCCATAGTGATGGTCCCTTATTTTATAAAAATTCAGAAAAGATATGGAATAGGGCAGAGAATAAGACAGGAAGGGCCAGATCTACACCAGCACAAATCAGGCACTCCAACTATGGGTGGCATAGTGATATTCCTCTCAATAGCAATCTCTCTAATGATTTTACAACCCCAGGATAGTACTGTTATTGTCTCATTCTTATTAATGTGCTCTTTCGGGCTGGTAGGGTTGATGGATGATATTATAAAATTTAGTAAAGACAGATCATTGGGTTTAAAAGCCAGAAATAAAATTGCTTTTCAACTAATTATAAGTATCTTATTCCTATACTGGTTTTCCAAAACAGAATTATTTAGTCAATCCTTAATCATCCCCTTTAAATCCAGTCCATTGCCTGTACCAATCTTTATCTATGCACCATTAATAATTCTGGTTCTCATCTCTACTACCAATGCTGTAAATCTAACCGATGGACTTGATGGGCTGGCAGTTGGACTTATCATAATAGCACTACTTGCCTTTATAGCAATTATATTTATACAGGGGAAAAAAGATTTGTCCATTTTTGTTTTTTTAATTATTCTATCCTGTTCCGGATTTTTATCATTTAATTTTCATCCGGCTAAAATATTTTTAGGTGATGTCGGTTCATTGGGTTTAGGCGGGGTTCTTGCTGTTATAGCTGTTTTCAGCAATACGGAAATTCTATTGTTATTAATTGCCGGTGTCTTTGTATTAGAAACATTATCTGTGATAATACAGGTATTCTCCATACAATTAACACACAAACCTGTATTTTTGATGAGCCCCCTACACCATCACTTTGAAATGATGAAATGGAAAGAGGTTCGTATCGTCACAATGTTCTGGCAAATTGGAATATTATTTGCCTTGCTGGGAGTATTTGCTTACCCCTTTTAAAAAAATTTTAATAACAGAGTAAAGAAAGGAAGAGCACAGATAAGAAAAATGAATTTATCACCAGCCAAACAACCTGACTATATGTTGATCGCCATTATATTTGCACTTGTTTTTTTCGGAATAATAATGGTTTTTAGCTCGAGTTATATTATGGCATATAAATGGTATGGTGATAGTTATTATTTTTTTACTAAACAGGCTTTCTCTGCCTTAATAGCCATAATTGTTTTTCTGGTTACCATGAATATCGATTATCAATTTTGGAGAAAATTTGCTACACCAATTTTGATTATCTCGTTATTTTTATTGATAATACTCTATATACCAGGAGTAACAAGATATGTAAGAGGTGCAAGAAGATGGCTTTATTTAGGATCATTCCCTTTTCAGCCCTCTGAATTAGCAAAAGTTGCATTAATTTTATATATTGCAGATTGTTTAACCAGAAAAACGTCAAAAGATATCGGTACGTTTGTAAGAGGGATATTACCGGTATTTCTGGTAACTGCCTTTATCTTTATACTGGTTTTTGCTCAACCAGATTTCAGTACAGGTATAGTTATACTGGGTTGTTCTTTTATTATGCTTTTTATTGGAGGCAGTAGAATTACACAATTGTTTAACCTGATAATTTTTCTAACCCCTCCTGGAATTCTTCTGATATTGGGTAAAGAATATCGTAGAGTCAGATTACTCTCTTTTTTAAACCCATGGGAAGATCCTTTAAAAAGTGGATTCCACATTATTCAATCCTTGTTAGCCCTGGGTAGCGGTGGGCTGAGCGGTGTAGGAATAGCACAGAGCAGGCAAAAATTTTTTTATCTTCCAGATCAGCATACTGATTTTATATTTTCAATAATTGGAGAAGAATTGGGGTTTCTAGGTACCTCTATTGTGATAATGCTATTTCTTGTCTTTTTATGGAGAGGATTTATGATTGCCAGAAAGGCAAAAGATACTTTTGGTGCCTTATTGGCAGCAGGTATAACTTCTTTAATCGCCATTCAGGCAATTGTTAATATAAGTGTTGTAACAAAGGTATTTCCTACTACCGGAATTACTTTACCATTTATCAGCTATGGAGGTTCTTCATTGATTGTTAATATGTTTTGTTGTGGAATTCTTTTAAATATTTCTAAAAATATCAAAGTAAATAGTGGAGAAACCGGTTAATATGAAGATTATCATTACTGGAGGAGGCACAGGGGGGCATATATACCCGGCAATTAGTCTGGCACATGAATTCAAGGACAGGGATAGTAGTAATGAGATTGTTTTTGTGGGCACCGAACACAAAATGGAATCAGAAATTGTTCCCCGGGAGGGTTTTAACTTCATAGGTATCCGTGTTAAAGGGATAGAGAGAAAATTCAGTTTAGAAAATATATCAGCCTTATTTCTCTTCCTTAGCTCACTTTTTGCTTCTTATAGAATAATAAAAATGCTCAAACCAGATCTGGTTATTGGGACCGGTGGATATGTAAGCGGTTCAATTACACTTGTTGCCTCATTATTAAGAATTCCTACTTTCATTCATGAACAGAATATTATACCTGGAATCACCAACCAGTTCTTATCACTAACCAGCAAAAAGGTATTTACCAGTTTTTCTGAATCAAAAGAATACTTTTGGAGAAAAAGCAGAATCACCTCAT
>CAZLMD010000008.1:2797-16661 GCA_964560535.1 uncultured Atribacterota bacterium | reverse complement strand
TACAATATAGAAGACGCTTATGATCTGGCTAATCTGGTGGTTTGCCGTGCTGGTGCTACCACTATTGCCGAGCTGACAGCAAAAGGAATCGCAGCAATACTGATACCATACCCTTATGCAACAGGGAACCATCAGCTTTACAATGCTCAATTTCTTGAAAAAAATTTTGCTGCACTGGTTATAAAAGAAGAAGATCTTGATAGCGAAAAACTGGCAAACGAATTATCGAAGTTAATGAAAGATAATAAAAAATTGAATTTAATGACAAAAAATAGTAAGAAATTAGGCCAAAAACAGGCAGCCCAAGAAATTGTAAATACCATTTACAATTTTTTAGGAAGAAAAACTTCTCTTAAGGAAACTATTTAAATAATAAACAAAATAGTGTAAACTAATAAGTGAAAAAATAGTCCTCTATGAGCAAACTGGAAAGGGAAATTATGAATAATAATGGAAAGCGGATTCATTTTGTTGGAATTGGTGGCACTGGAATGAGCGGTATTGCTTCAATCATGCTCGAACTGGGATACCAAATAAGCGGATCTGATCTAAATAGCAATCTTTCAACAAAGAGACTGATGGATAAAGGTGCTTTAATTTATAAAGGTCATGACGGAAGTCATGTTCTGGGAGCTAACCTTGTAGTTATTTCATCTGCTATTAAAGAAGAGAATCAGGAAGTTGTTGCAGCATATGAAAACAATATCGAAGTCATACCCAGAGCAGAAATGTTATCCCGTCTTATGAACCAGAAATATCGTATAGCGATTTCAGGTACACATGGAAAGACCAGTACAACTTCAATGATTAGCCTGGTGCTGGAAGGTATGAACCTCGATCCCACCATAGCCATAGGGGGAGAAGTTAATGATATTGGGGGAAATGCTAAGCTGGGTAAAGGGGATTATGTAGTGGTAGAAGCAGATGAAAGTGACGGGTCATTTTTATTACTAAACCCCAATATAGCAATTATAACTAATATAGAAAATGATCATTTAGATTACTATACTAATCTGGAAAAGACCATAGACTGTTTTAAACAGTTTACGGAGAAGATTCCTCCAGAAGGATGTATAGTCTATGGTCAGGATTGTCCAAATGCCAGAATGGTAATTAAAAATATATACCCCAAAAAACATGCTGTTTCCTTCGGGTTTAACCCCTCTGCACAGATGAGGGCAATTAATACCCGCTTAGCAGGCAATACTTCTTTTTCTGAAATCTACTTTAAGCAAAAAAAATTAGGCAATTTGAATATAAATATTCCTGGCTACCATAATGTTTCCAATGCTCTGGCCACAATTGCTACTTGTATGGAGCTGGGGTTAAAATTTAATGATATAGTAGAAATACTCTACCACTTTAAAGGTGTAAAAAGAAGACAGGAAGTAATTCTTCAATATAATAATGAAAAATTTATGATAATCGACGATTATGGACATCACCCTTCTGAAATCAAAGCAACCTTAAAAGGAATCAGGCAGGGATGGCCTGAGAACAGGATTATTACTGTTTTCCAACCACATCGTTATAGTAGAACACAGTTATTATTAGAGTCTTTTGGCTCTGCTTTTCAAGATTCCCATATTGTGATAATCAATGACATATATGCAGCCAATGAGAAGCCTATTTCCAATGTTTCGGCAGAATTAGTCTGCCAAAAAATTAAAAAAGAGCAAGGGGAAGATGTATATTACTTACCAGGGATAAAAGAAACAGTGCCTTTTTTAGAAACAGTAGCCTCTCCCGGAGATATTGTTATAACAATGGGGGCCGGGGATGTTTGGAAGATAGGAATAGAACTGGCAGAAAAGATAAAGATAAAAGGGTTTAATTAGTATAAAAGGAAAGACTGCTAATGTATAGCAAAAAACAGATCTGGAGAGATATTACAAGCTTTGGTTTAGACAAAGATATTTTGTGTGATGAACCAATGAAATATCATACTTCATGGAAAATCGGTGGAAATGCCGATTTTTTTTGTATTCCCTCTAATCAAGAGATATTAATAAAAACCCTGCTTTTTGCTCTAAACCACAGTTTACCACTATATATTATTGGTAATGGTTCAAATATATGGGTACCTGATAATGGAATCAGGGGTTTACTGATCAAGATTGCACACACTATCGACAAAATTGAATATTCTGATAAAATGATAAAAGCCGGTGCTGGTATCCTCTTGCCGGCTCTGGTGAAAAATGCTCTGAATAAGGATCTTGGCGGCATTGAATTTGCTGCACACATTCCAGGCAGTTTAGGTGGTGCAATAATAAATAATGCAAGTTTTGCAAATGAATCAATGTCAGACATTGTTGATGAAATTGTATTGTTTGATTTTCATAGTGGCAATGTAAAAGTCCTTAATAAGCAGCAATTTTCCTTTCATTATCGTGAAATTAATCTTGGTTATAAAGAATTTGTAATATTAGAGGCAAGCCTGTTTCTTTTACCATCAGAAAAAGAAAAGAGTATTTTAAAAATCAAGGAATTTTATGAACAGAGAAATGCTAAGCAGCCAATCGGGCTTCATACCGCCGGGTGTGTTTTTAAAAACCCTGAAGAAAAACCAGCAGGTTATTTAATTGAAAAGGCTGGTGCAAAAGGGTTGACAATAGGGGATGCACAGGTTTCCACCAAACATGCCAACTTTATTATAAACCGGGGCAATGCGACAGCTGGTGATATATTGAAATTGATTGAAAAAATTGAAGAACTAGTTTATAAAACCTTTGGTATAATTTTGGAAAGAGAGATAAATTTTATAGGGCTATCTTAGTATTTAGAGAGGCCTCCTCTGACTATTTTGAAAAGAAGAGTGATAGATATTGTCAGTTTACCAGGCTTTAGATGATTATGAAAATGAAGAAGAGTTGAAAGACGAAATTAACGAAGGGATTAATAGAGAATATAATTTATTCAGGCTTTTTCTGTACTACGTAATTTTAGGATTTTTAAGCTGGAATATTTTTTATTTTATTTTTACATCTTCATGGTTTAATATAAAAGTAATCACTATCAATGGTAATAATTATATTGAAAATGATATTATTTTAACACAGGGCGGGTTAGAAAACCCGATTAATATTTTTCACTTTGATACAGAAATTTCCTGTGAAAAACTCTTAAAAAATCCCTGGATAAAAGATATCTTTATTAAAAAAATATACCCTAAACAGATAGTGATTAACATTGAAGAACGTAAACCAGGTGCTCTCCTTTATAGTAATTCATTCTACTATCTAGTTACAGTAGAGGGTGTAATTCTTACAAAGACTAATGAGTTTAATAATGAATTTAATCAATTTGTAATAACCGGCCTTAATATTGATTCTAAGAAACCAGGAGAGATAATTCAGGATAATGCATATACAGAGGCACAGAAGGTAATCTATGCTTTAAAAAATCTATTTCCTGATCAATTTTCAAAAATTGAAGTAATTTCGAAAGAGGAATTTATATTGTTTCACCGGCACAATGATTTGAAAGTCAGAATTGGAAATGCCGAACAATTAATAAGTCAGTGGTATCTATTAGAATCAGCACTGCAGAAAGTATCTAATGAAAGTTTACAGTTACAAGAGATTAATATGAAATATCAAGAAAGATTGCTAATGATAATGGAGGAATAGGTGTGAGGCATTTATTCCATATAGTAGCAATTCTTGTTTAATATATATTTAACATATAAATAATACAAAATATAATAATTCTATAAAAATCTGTTTGCTAAAATAACGAAATCAGGCAATAGGAATCAAATTATATTGAGATAATGGAAGATACAATTGATTTGCAGATAGATAGGAGGTAATTTATGAGAAGTGAAATACTGTTATCAGGCATAGACATTGGGACCAATAAAACTAATACACTTATCGCTGAATTAAGAGAAGATAATATCATTGATATAGTCGGAGTGGGATCTGTCCCTTCTAGAGGCATTAGAAGAGGTGTAATTATTGATTTAGAACAAGCATCAGAAGCGGTCAGAGAATCTATAAGGAATGCTGAGCGAATGGCAGGGGTACAGTTAGACTCTGCTGTTATATCAGTCAATGGTAGCCATATCTCATCTTTCAACAGCCAGGGGGTAATAGCTATCTCTAAAGATCGTCCCGGGATTACCGAAGAAGATATTGACAAAGTTATAGAAGCCGCCAAAGCAGGGGTAATTGCACCGGAAAGAGAGTTGATCCATGTCTTGCCACGTGAGTTTATATTGGATGGGCAGCAAGGAATTTTAGATCCCTTAGGGATGACCGGTTCTCGGTTAGAGGGTAAGGTGCATATAGTTACCGGTTCAATAACAGCTATTCAGAATTTGTTAAAATGTATCGAGATGGCAGGTGTAGAAGTAGATGAATTGATTTTTGGTAATTTAGCCTGCGGTAATGCAATATTGAATAGAACAGAAAAGGAATTTGGAGTGCTCCTGATCGATATAGGTGCTGGCTCTTCAGATATTTCAATTTTCATCAATGACAATATAGCATATTCATCTATATTACCATTAGGTGGTATACAGATAACCAACGACTTAGCTATCGGCTTGAAAGTTTCAATTGAAGAAGCAGAAAAATTGAAGATTAGATATGGAAATGTAATGGAAAACTATGTTTCCCCAGATGATGTTATAGAAGTAGTTAGAGAAAATAAGACTAACCCAGAAAAGATTGCCAAGAAATATATTGTAGATATTATTGAACCAAGAGTTCATGAAATATTCAGTTTAATCAAAGAAGAGACAGAAAAATCAAATTATCTTAATAATATTACTCAGGGTGTGGTGTTAACAGGTGGTTGTGCACTCTTACCCGGAATTGCTGATCTGGCAAGTAAAGTATTTGAAAGGAGTGTTCGTATTGGTAGGCCAAATTACCGTGGTGAACTGAATGATCTGATAAATGAGCCCAGATTTTCTACAGTAATGGGCTTGCTTGACTATTCTTTAGAACAGATTTCCAGTGGTATGTCCAGAAAATCAACCAAAAAGAGAGGCTCTTCTGTTTTGCTCAAGGCAATCAATTGGTTACGAGATTTCTTTTAATATTATAGTGATATAATTTTAGAATATATATTTAAAAATTTAAAAATTTGGAAAGGAGGATTAACTTTGAATACTAAATCTGAAAAAACTGGGTCATTTGTTGATATTAAGATAATTGGTGTTGGCGGCGGCGGTGGAAATGCTGTAAATCGAATGATAGAAGAAGGAGTGAATGGAGTAAAGCATATCTCTGCCAATACTGATGCACAGGTATTAGCACTTTCTAATGCTGAGCAAAAAATACAAATAGGTACAAGAATAACAATGGGCTTGGGAAGTGGCTCTAATCCTGAAATTGGCAAAAGAGCAGCTGAAGAAGATCGTGATACGATCAGTAAAGCTTTAGAAGGGTCAGACATGGTATTTATTACTGCTGGAATGGGAGGAGGCACCGGTACCGGAGCGAGTCCTGTTATTGCCCAGCTTTCCAAAGAACTGGGGGCTTTAACAGTTGCAGTAGTTACAATGCCGTTTGCGTTTGAAGGTATTAAAAGAAAAAAGCAGGCAGAAGAAGGGGTAAGATTATTAAAAGAGTATGTAGATACTCTAATTGTAATTCCAAACGATAGACTATTACAGATCATTGCTCAAGACACCCCTGTCTTGGAAGCTTTCAAGGTTGCTGATGAAATACTGTTACATGGAATTAGGGGAATATCAGAAATAGTGGTTGAGCCAGGATTGATCAATGTAGATTTTGCTGATGTCAAGATGATTATGGAAAATGCCGGAACCGCGATAATGGGTATTGGAAGATCAACTGGCGAAAATAGAGCTGCGGAATCTGCCTATAATGCTGTTAATAGTTCATTGCTGGGAACAAAAATAACTGATGCCAGGGGGATTTTATTTAATATCTCTGGTGGTAAAAATCTGACCTTATTTGAAGTGAATCAGGCTGCCGAGATAATTCAAGAGGCAGCAAATCCTGATGCTAATATTATCTTCGGAGCGGTAATCAATGAATCTTTAGGAGAAGATATCAGGATTACGGTAATAGCAACCGGATTTGAAGAAACACCTGCCTTCGAGGAAGAAAAGTTAATAGACAGATTTGTAGAACCAATTGGTATTTCACAAGAAAAAGATGAAGTAGAAAAGAAACCAGATAAAGAACCCGCCCCAAGCAATTATGATTATGATGATTTAGAAATTCCAACTTTTTTAAGAAGAAATAGATAAAAGTTCAGGGGAGATCTCTCCCCTGACCCCCCCTAATTTACCTCAAAATAAGTTCAGTTTAATAAAATATAAGCTTGACATTCCATATATAGTGTTTTAGTATAAAATGGAACACTAAATATGGAGAATATTATGAAATGTCCCTTCTGTAATCATTTAGAAACAGGTGTAATAGAATCAAGGGTAATGGAAAATAAACAGGTAGTCAGGCGAAGAAGATATTGTAAAAAATGCAATAAACGATTTACTACACATGAGCGGATTGAGCTAATGCCACTAGTGGTAATCAAAAAAGATGAGCGAAAAGAGCCATTTAATAGAGATAAAATAAAAAGAGGGATCTTACGGGCATGTGAAAAAAGACCAATAGATATAGTTCAAATTGAACAGATTGTAGATGAGGTTGAAGAAAGATTAAAACAAAGATCGAGCAATGAAATAAGTACACAGGTTATTGGCCAGATGATCATGAATAGATTAAAAAAATTAGATGAAGTGGCATATGTCAGATTTGCCTCAGTTTATCGTCATTTTGAAGATGTTGGGAGTTTTTTAAAAGAGATTGACCGGATTAAAGTGTTAAAAGAAAAGGGTGTGGGAGAATAGTATGGTAGAAATGATAAAAAAAAGAGAGGGCTATCTGGTTCCATTTGATCGGGAGAAGATTCAAAATGCAATAATCAGTGCAATGGAATCAGTAGAGGAAAAAGACGAGTTTCTGGCCCGTAAAGTAACAGACCATGTTATTTATAAATTAGAACTTAAATTTGAAAAACGAATTCCTTCGGTGGAGGAAATACAGGATATTGTTGAAGAAAAACTTGTAGAAACCGGTTTAACCAGAGTCGCCAGGGCTTATATAATTTATCGTAACAAACAAAATGAATTAAGAAAAAGATTATTGGTAAGAGATGAAGAAAAGTCCTATAAAAATACTACAGAAATGTCTTTGTTAGTCTCGACACCTACAAAAGAAACTTTAACACCATGGGATAGAACAAGAATAGTAAATGCTCTTGTTAAAGAATCTCAGATATCTTTAGTTGTAGCACAAAAAATTGCGAAAAAAGTTGAAGAAAAAATATTAAATTTAAAATTTAACAATATTTCTACTGCTTTAATAAGAGAGCTGGTAGATAACGAATTATTCACCAGAGGATATGAAAAGAAATGGATGAAACAAAAAGTTATCGGTATGCCAACTTTTGATTTAGAAAGATTGCTTTTATCCAAAACAAAAGAAAATAGCAATATTGCGACTAATAATCCTGAGGCGATTAACTTGGCAATTGCAGAAAATACTATAAAACAGTATATGCTGCAGGAGGTATTTAGTGAGGAAGTATCCCAGGCACATCTGAAGGGGATAATACATATTCATGACCTGGGATATCCCCGTATATATTGTTCAGGACATTCTTTGGAGTATATTAAAAAATACGGGTTGAATTTAGACAATCTTGATACTGCTTCATCTCCAGCGAAATATGCCCGAACCCTGACCGGTCACCTGAATACCTTTTTATCATCAATGCAGGCATATTATGCAGGAGCACTGGGAATAGCCTATTTAAATATATTTTATGCTCCTTATCTAACAGGTATGTCATATGATGAGATGAAACAGGAAGCTCAATATCTTATTTTTAGTGGTTCTCAAAATGCTTTTTCCAGAGGGGGACAGAGTTTATTTCTAGATTTTAATGTACATCTGGGTATCCCTGAATACCTGAAAGATATTCCAGCTATTGGTCCGGGAGGGGAATATACCGGTGAAACCTATCAATATTATAAAAAAGAATCACAACAGTTCTTGAAAGCTTTAATGGAAGTATGGGAAGAGGGAGATTCTAATGGCAAAGTATTCGCTTTCCCTAAAATGGATTTACATATTGATGACAATTCTTTTAAAGATCCGGAAGAATTAGAATTGTTAAAATACGCCTGCAAAATAGCTGCTGAAAATGGTACACCTTATTTTATTTTTGATCGGGACAGTATATCTCTTTCTGCCTGCTGTAGATTAAAAAACGAAATAACAGATATAGAGATGATAAAAAATCCTGAAAAATTAAGATTTTCAGGTATACAGAATGTTACTATAAATTTACCACAATGTGCTTACCGGGCTGTAAAAGAGATCGAAGATAGGCACAGAGATAATAAACAGGTTATATTTAATAGTTTTTTTGATCAGATAGAATATGCATTAAAGTTAGTAGTCAGGGCACATCAGGAAAAGAAATTGTTTTTAGAAAAATTGATGAATTCACCTGAGGGACCTCTGTGGCAGGTAGGGAAAACGAGTCTGGATGGTAGCCCATATGTTGATTTAGAAAAAGGTACATACCTGGTTGGGCTGATTGGACTGAATGAGGCAATGCAATTTTTAACTGATTCACAGCTACATGAATGTGATGATACATATCTCTGGGGATTGAAAACTATCTCTTTTTTACATCTTAAGTGCAAGGATTACAGCAAGAGATATGGTATAGCACTTTCTTTAGAGGAATCCCCTGCTGAGAGTGCCGCCGGAAGATTGGCTAAAATTGATTTAAGAGAATTTCCGGAAAGTGCAAATATTATCAAAGGGAATATTGCTGATGATGATTGCTATTATACTAATAGTATTCATTTTTCGGCATCTGCCGATATTGATCTTATTACCAGAATTACTAAACAGAGTAAATTCCATCCCTTAATTAAAAGCGGGGCTATTATCCATGCATTTGTAGGAGAAAAGAAGCCTCCGGCTGAAAGCATATTCAATCTAATTTCCAAAGTATGGAAAAACACTTCTGCTGCACAAATTACAATTTCACCGGAATTTACCATATGTAACCGCTGTCGAAAAGTTAGCAGAGGATTACAGGATAGCTGCAATAATTGTCATAGCGATGATGTCTATGGGGTTACCAGGATCGTTGGGTATTACAGTAAAATAAAAAATTGGAATAAGAATAAAATTGGTGAATTAAAGGATAGAAAATCAGGTAATTATACTATTTGATGAATATTTTCAAATTAGAAAGGTTTAATCAGTATATGTTAAAAATGAAAATTTTTTGGCAAAAAGATTGCCCAAAATGTCCTGAAGCCAAGGAGATCGGTAGCCTGTTTGAGAAGGAAATAGAAGTGATATACTATGATGTCGATACAGTTGATGGTCTGTCTGAGGCTTGCATGTATCAGGTTACCATTACCCCTTCTATTGTAATTGTTAATGAGAAGGGAGAGGAGATAGAATCATGGAAGGAAACATTACCAGAAATTGATTACATCAGAGAAAAAATATCAGATAGATAAGCATATCAGTATCAAAAAAATAATACCCACATCCTTAATAGATTGGGAAGGGATGATAGTGTCAACACTGTATGTAAGTGGATGTAATTTTCGCTGCCCTTTTTGCTATAATGTAGATTTAGTTGCCAACACACAAAGATTTTCAATAATAAATGAAGATGGTATTTTTAAATTCTTGAAAGATAGAAAAAAATTTATAGATGGAGTCTGCCTGAGTGGAGGTGAGCCTACTATCTATGATGATTTGCCTGAATTTTTGATTAGAGTAAAGAAAACCGGTATGAAAATTAAACTGGATACTAATGGCAGTAACCCGGATAGCTTAGATATAATATTCAGGTTGGAATTGGTTGATTTTGTCTCTATGGATATAAAAACACGATTACAGCCAGAAGAGTATAAAAGAGTTGCTGGAACCAAAGATGGTGAAATTATTTTCAAAATTAAAAAAAGCATTGATTTGATTAGAAATTCTGGTGTTGACTATGAATTCAGAACAACGGTAGTTCCCATTTATCATAATGATAGAGTAATCGAAGATATTGCTAAAGACATTGAAGGGGCAGAATTGTATGTATTGCAAAATTTTGTATCAACCGAAGACCTTCTGGATCATCATCTGGCAATTATTAACCCTTACTCCATACAGAAGATGGAAGATTTAAAGGCGAAGGCCGGTTACTATGTCAAAAAATGTAAGACAAGATAAGATAGGTTGTTTTATGTAATCAGTAACGGTTATTCTTTAAATAAATAGATAAAAATTTCATCAATTTAATATATATAAGATAATAAATTAATTTGTCTTTTCTGTAAAAATAATGGTATAATTACGAATATTTTTAACATTTAAACGCTTATTGGTATAATAAAAAAGAATTTACTACATTTTCTACCATTTGTTGAATTGAAAGACTTTTAAAATAGATGGTTATCTCTGGTAAGAAAATATAGTAATGAGTCATTATAAATAATTTAAAGTCATATTTTCTTTTTATTAAGAAATACCTGTTTTGTAAAAAAGATGGCGGAGTAATGAATTATTCATTCTCTGCCTTCTTCTTAATATGGCAAAGATCCTTACAGGACATTTCTACATTATATTTATCTATTTTAAAAAGAGGATATTTTGTATGAGAATTCAAGAGCACCCTATTTTAAACTTTAAATATGGTAAGAAAATCTCCTTTACTTTTGAGGGTAAGAAGATGGAAGGATATCAAGGCGAACCCATTGCAGCTGCACTTGTAGCTTCAGGTATTAAAGTATTGAGTTATAGCAGGAAGCTGAAGCGTCCTCGCGGGTTTTTTTGTGCTATCGGTAATTGTTCTTCCTGTCTTATGAGAGTTAACGGTATTCCCAATGTCAGGACTTGCATTACCCGATTAGAAGAAGGCATGATAATTGAAAGACAATTATAGAGAGGGAAAAACATTGAAAGAGTTCGATATTGTCATTATAGGAGGTGGTCCTGCAGGATTGGCTGCTGCTACCACTGCTGCCAGAAGTGATGTAAGCGTTTTACTGGTTGATGATGGCTTACAATTAGGAGGACAGCTTATCAAGCAGACTCACAAGTTTTTTGGCTCTACAGAACAGTTTGCCGGGATAAGAGGTATCGATATTGCACATAACTTTATAGCTGAGATAGAACGATTCTCCAATATTGAAGTATTAGGCCAGTCGACTGCTACCGGATATTATGAAGATGGCATTATCACCATATTAGAAGGATATAATGATAAAAAACTGAGCAGGGTAAAGCCTCAAAGAGTTATAGTGGCAACAGGTGCCTCTGAGAATATGCTGCCATTTATCAATAATGATTTGCCAGGAGTATATGGAGCTGGTGCGGTACAAACATTGATGAATGTTTATGGAGTTGTTCCTGGCAGAGATGTGCTTATGGTTGGAGCTGGTAACATCGGTTTAATTGTCAGTTATCAGCTTATACAGGCAGGAATAAGGGTGAAGGCTATCGTTGAAGCTATGCCACATATAGGCGGATACTGGGTTCATGCCAGCAAAGTAAGGAGGATGGGTATCCCCATATATACTAGATCTACCATAAAAGAAGTTAGGGGAGAAAATAAGGTTGAAGGTGTAACCATTTGTCAGATTGATGACAATTTCAATTTTATCTCAGGAAATGAAAAAGAACTTTCTGTTGACACTATTTGCCTATCGGTAGGACTATCTCCTTTAACAGAAATACTATGGCAGGCAGGCTGTGAGATGGTATATATACCGGAATTATGCGGATATGTTTCTAAAAGAGATACAAATATGAAAACATCTATTGATAATATCTATATTGCTGGTGATGTAACAGGTATAGAAGAAGCGAGCAGTGCTATGGTAGAAGGGCAGATAGCCGGTTTAAATGCTGCGGCGAGCTTAGGATTCTTTCAGGAAGAATACTACAAATTAAACGATAACTACCATAAACAGTTATCACAATTACGTAACAATGAGATGAGTAAAATTATAACAAGAGGAATTAAAAAAGCTGCATTATAAATAAGGAGAAAAAAATGTCTGTAGCTGTAAATGGAGTGCCAAATAAAGAGGAGTTACAAAGAGCTCTTCCGCCAAAAAAGATTTTAAATAACAAAGCTGTAGTTATGGTGGAATGTTTTCAGAATATTCCCTGTGATCCTTGTGCACATGCCTGCCCATATAATGCCATTTTGCCCTTTAAAGATATCAATGATCTACCACAAGTTGATTATGATAAGTGTATTGGCTGTGGCTTATGTATATCCTCTTGTCCGGGGCTGGCTATTTTTGTAATAGATATGGGTTATTCTCCCAAAGAGGCTTTAATTAAATTACCTTATGAAATGCTTCCTCTTCCTGAGAAGGGTCAGGTAGTTTCCGGATTAGACCGGGAAGGTAATAAAATAGCCGATGTAGTAGTACAAAAAGTTACTAAGACCAGGAATAAGACCTCAATAATTAGTATTATGATACCAAAAGAATTAGCAATAATTATACGAAATATTAAAGTGGAGGACCAAGCTAATGGATGATAATACTATAATCTGTCGCTGTGAAGATGTTACCTGGGGGGAGGTAAGGAAACAATTGGACAAGGGCTATTCAACTCTTGATGAGATTAAACGTATTACTCGAGCAGGAATGGGTCCCTGTCAGGGAAAAACCTGCCAAAGAGTTCTTTTACATGCTATTGCCCGTTATCTGAATAAAAATGTAGAAGATATACCGTTATCCACTTTCCGACCTCCTACCAAGCCTGTTCCTTTAGGCGTTCTGGCAGGAGGCCAGGATGATTGATAGGGCTGATATAGTTATTATTGGTGGAGGTGTTCAGGGTTGTAGTATAGCTTATAATTTAGCCAAAAAAGGACAGAAAAATATAGTTGTTTTAGAGAAATGTACTGTTGCAAATGGAGCATCAGGGAGATGTGGAGCTGGTTTCCGACAACAATTTGGAACAGAAATGAATTGTATTTTAGCCAGAGAGAGTGTTAAAGTTTTCGAAAACCTCAGTGAAGAGCTGGAATATGATATAGAGCTGAACCAGAGAGGCTATCTAATTCTTGCTTATACAGAAAAAGAGGCTGCTCAATTTAAAAAAAATGTACTTTTAGCACGCAGTCTTAATATACCGGCACGATTGATAACACCGGATGAAGCAATAGAGATAGTACCGGTTTTAAATGCTACAGGTGTGCTGGCGGCAACTTACTGTCCTACTGATGGTAATGTAAATCCCTTACTTACTACCTTTGCCTATGCTGAAGCAGCTCAAAGATTAGGAGTAAAGTTATACCAGTTTACTGAAGTGCAGAAAATAGAAATCAAAAACAATAGAATAAGATCAGTTGTTACAAATAGAGGGAGTATTTTGACAGATACAGTTATTAATGCAGCAGGAGGTTATGCACAGGAGGTTGGAGACCTTGCAGGGGTTGAAATCCCCGTTTATGCTCAAAGACATCAGATAATGGTCACTGAACCTGTTAGTCCGTTATGGGAATCTATGCTGATGTCATTTTCACACAATTTTTATTTTCAACAACTTCCACATGGAAGTATTATCGGTGGTTATGGTGATCCCGAGAATGAGATAATAGGTCACGATACAGGGTCAAGCTGGCAATTTGCTGTTACTATGGCAAAAAAAATGATTTCATTGATACCTGAACTGAGCAATGTGCGGGTAGTACGTCAATGGTCAGGCTCTTATACTATGAGTCCTGATTCGCAACCGATTATAGGTGAACATCCACAGTTAAAAGGTTTTTATATGTCTGTAGGCTTTAGTGGTCATGGGTTTATGCTTGCACCAATTACAGG
>CAZLMD010000008.1:0-2697 GCA_964560535.1 uncultured Atribacterota bacterium | reverse complement strand
TTTTATATGTTAAGTTATTTAAGGAGGATAAAATGTATAAAAATAATACTATTTTCGTTAGCGTAATGTCGATAATATTTTTGTGTCTCTTTTCTATGAATGTAGCAGCAGCAGACAAGCCACCAGTAGTAATAGGATTACAGGCTCCTATAACAGGACCATATGCTATTGAAGGTGAAATGGCTAAACAGTGTGTAGAAACTGTAGCAGATATAATTAATAAAAAAGGTGGCATACTGGATGGCAGAATGATTGAAATAAGAATTGCTGATGATGCATGTCAGCCAAAGGCGGGAGCATTGGCTGCAATGAAATTAGTTTCACAAAAGGATGTGGTTGCAGCTATACAAACATACGGTTCTTTTGTAGTTCTTCCTGCCTCAGATGTCTATGAAAAATTTAAAAAAGTTAATATCGCCTATGGTGCAACAGTTACAGAGCTTAGCGAAAGAGGGCTGAAATACTTTTTCCGTACCTGCGGAAGAACAGATACCCAGGCGAAATTTTTTGCCGAACAAGTGGTGCCATACTTTAAAGCGAATAAAGTAGCAATAATGAACAATAGTACCAGTTTTTCAGTAGGGTTAGCCAATGAAACAAAAGCAGAATTACAAAATGTTGAATTGGTTTATTTTGATTCAATAAATCCTGAGGAAACAGACTTCTCGGTTCCCCTGACTAAATTAAGAGAGACTAATCCGGACATATTGTATTATACAGGGCATTTCCCTGAAGCAGGATTACTTATCAGACAAGCCAGGGATATCGGAATTGATGCCATTTTTGTTGGCAGTGACGCTGTTATCAACGAAGATTTTATAAAAATTGCCGGTTTGGAGTATGCAACAGGTTGTTACCAGACACAAGAAGCCCTTATCCAGTATTTTACAAACCCGGAAGCAGTCGAATTTAAGGAGGCTTATCAGGCTAAATATAATACACTACCTTCCAGCCCCTGGTCGGTTTATGCAGCAGATGCTTTGATGGTATTAGCAGAAGCAATTGATAAAAGCGGCTCAACTGATTCTGATACCATGGTGGATTATTTAAAAAATAAAATGAGTGAATTTCCGAGCATTACCGGCCCTATTGGATTTGATGAAAAAGGTGATCGGGTAGGCACAAGCATCAATCTTTATGTGGTAAATAATGACGGAAGTTATGCTTTGGTAGACATATCAGAATAAATGATCAGATAATGAGGTAGCGGTATATGAAATTAATCGTTGAACAGCTAATAAATGGGTTAACTATCGGCTCATTTTATGCTTTGATTGCTTTAGGGTATTCTATGGTGTATGGTGTCATGAAATTAATTAATTTTGCCCATGGAGATCTCTTTGCATTAGGTTCTTACCTTGGCTATACATTACTGGTGATGGGGATAGCCCTTGCTACCTCTTCCTTAGGTATATGGAGTGGAATGATTGCGGTTATGTTGATAACCGCAATCAGTTTAGGCTTAATTGGAACTCTGATTGAGCGGATCGCTTATAGGCCGATATACCCTTCTGGTAGATTACCAGCAGTCGTATCTGCATTAGGAGTTTCTATAGTTATACAAAATAGTATCATGATAATATGGGGGCCACGTCCACAAGCATATACTGCCCAGATTATACCTGCAACTGTTTTTAATATCTTCGGAGTAAAAATAACTTTGATGCAGATAATAGTTCTATTAGTATCTTTTGTCTTAATGAGTATATTGTTTTATATAGTTCAAAAGACTACCTTTGGTGCGGCCATCCGTGCATGTGCTTTAGACAGGGATGCTGCAGCATTGATGGGGATTAATATTGAAACAATAATCTTCTTCATTTTTGCTCTCGGGCCTGCTTTAGGAGGCATGGCTGGAGTAATGGTAGGAATGTATTATAGGAAGATTAGCTTTATTATGGGATGGAATTATGGTTTAAAAGCCTTTACTGCCACTATTTTGGGTGGTATTGGAAATATACCTGGTGCAATGATTGGCGGACTTTTACTGGGAGTCCTGGAAATGCTCGGTTCTATTTATGTTTCAACAGCATATAAAGATGTATTTGTTTTTTTGGTATTAATACTTGTTCTAATATTTCGTCCCACTGGAATTCTGGGTGAAAAAATAGCCGAAAAAGTATAACAGGAAAATATAAATGAAATTATTTAAAAATAATATTATAAAAAATTCAGCAATTAATTATTTCAGTGGATTGACAGTATTATTTTTTTTATTAATTCCTTTAATAATTAATGATTACTGGATAGATGTTTTATTTTATTTTGGTATATATGCCCTTTTGGGGCTTAGTTTGAATATAGTTTTAGGTGAAGTAGGATTGTTCGATTTAGGACACATGGGGTTTGTAGCTATTGGTGCATATGTAACGGCAATTCTCAATACGAAATTCGGTGTACCAATAATTGTTCTTTTACCCATAAGCGCGGTTTCCGCCGGTTTGTTTGCCTGGCTTGTGTGTTCACCAATTATACATTTAAAAGGAGACTACCTGTGTATCGTTACTATTGGATTGGGCGAAATTATTAGACTGACTTTGAATAACAACCCTTTTGGAATAACTGGCGGCCCTAATGGGGTTTTCGGTATAGACTTCCCTTCATTTGGAAAGTTATTTATTATTGATGAATCAATAAAATTCTATTATTATATCTGGGCAATAGTCTTTATAACTATTATTGCTTTGAATAATCTAC
>CAZLMD010000007.1:35955-39592 GCA_964560535.1 uncultured Atribacterota bacterium | reverse complement strand
TAAAAAAATAAAAATATAAGTAGATACAGTAAATATAAATTATAATAAGGATATTAAAAAGCAAAATGCAACTAAAATTATTAGAATATCTTGAAGAATTAACAAAAAGATATCAGTTGCATTACAATGTAGAAGCTAACAAAATCATCTCAGGCACTAAAATTGATATCTATGCCCTTTCAGTTATAGAACACTATCGTAGCATACTCAGCAAAAAAATTCGTATCGACCACTATCAAGAGAGAGAAATCATTCTGGTAAATGGATTTGACAGGTATGTGGATGAGGAAGATATTTATGATTTTTCTCAATTTTTAATTAAAGCAGCTCAAGAATTAATAAATCCTTCTTTTGAGGTCATGTCACATGTTATTAATGGAATTATAGTTGCAGCAAATGGTTTTTCCCAGGAAGCTATTCGATTATCCCAGAAGTTTAAATACAGTAAAGCATTTTTTTTGGGGATTAAAGGCTGGTGTGATATTCGCTTATTATTAATTGATCTTAATAACAATACTGTTTTTTGTAATGCCAAAGGAAAAGAAATAGCGCAGGTGTATAATTTTCAATCAGAGATAGGCGAGGGGGTGGTAGAAAAGGATCTATGAAAATTTAAATAAGTATTAAATATTTTTAAATTAATACAGTCAATGAAAACTACTCAGTTAGATATTTATTTGTTGGGGCATTAATTTTTTGATTATTTTGTAAGATTATTCTCTGCTAATAATACATATTTCATGCTTAAATCTATTAAATAATAAAATGAAACAGAAATTAATTTTTATTTTACAGTATATCAAAAATTATAAAAGTCTAAAGGAGGTTTCTTAATGAATCTTTTAACTATACTACTTTTAGCCATAATCGTTTTTTTAATTGCATATAGAGTTTATGGAAACTTTTTAGATAAGTTAGTAGAAGTAGATGAGAGCAGTAAGACACCAGCACATGCCATGACTGATGGAGTAGACTATGTTCCAGCTAAGGCGCCGGTATTATTGGGTCACCATTTTGCATCAATAGCGGGTGCTGGTCCGATTACAGGACCAATTGCCGCTATTGTATTTGGCTGGCTACCTTGTTTTTTGTGGATTGTATTAGGTTCTATCTTTGTAGGTGGTGTTCATGATTATTTTGGTCTCCTTACTTCATCCCGTCATAAAGGTAAATCTGTTGGTGAAATAATTGGTCAATATGTAGGGAAGCAAGCACGTACCTGGTTTTTATTATTTGCCTGGTTAACCCTTGTATTAGTGGTTGCCGTCTTTGCTATTTTGACGGCACAGGCCTTTGCTGCCAATGCATCTGTTGCTACTACCAGTATTCTGATGATCTTTATTGCGATTGCAATGGGATTTGCCCTTTATAGAGCCAATATGAGTCTTCCGCTGGTAACACTGATAGGGATAGTGCTTCTTTTTGTCGCTATCTGGATAGGTCTCAATCACCCCTTTTTATACTTTAATCAGGTTACCTGGACCTGGTTTTTAATTGTATATATCTTTTTAGCTTCAACATTACCGGTATGGATGTTGTTACAGCCCAGAGATTATCTATCATCCTTCTTGCTTTACGCAGCATTAGCCGGAGGAGTGGTTGGCGTTTTTATTGTTAGACCGGTTTTAGTTTATCCAACCTTCACAAGTTTTAAAACAGGAGTTGGATTTTTATTCCCCATGCTATTCGTCACTATTGCTTGTGGTGCAGTATCTGGTTTCCATTCCATGGTTGCCTCTGGTACAACAGCCAAACAGCTGGATAATGAAAAAGATGCCAGGTTAGTTGGTTATGGTGCTATGCTCATAGAAGGTGTCCTGGCAGTAATATCTTTAGGGGCAGCTGCTATCTTGACACAGGAAGGAATGAGCGCTGGTTTAGTTGAATGGGGAGGAGCAGTTGGAGTTTTTGCACACGGTCTCAGCAAATTTATGGCAGGTTTTGGTATTCCCGAACAAACAGGTGTCGTTTTTGGGTCTCTAACCGTTTCTGCCTTTCTAATTACATCTCTAGACACAGCCACACGTTTAGGGAGATATTGTTTTGAGGAGTTAACAGCTGAAAGCATGCCTTCTATTTCTAACCGTTATACAGGAACCATCATAACCGTTGTTGCGGGCGGAGCTTTAGCTATGAGTGGACAATGGTCTGCAATCTGGCCTATCTTTGGCTCTGCAAACCAGCTGTTAGCAGGACTGGCTTTATTAAGTGCAACTGCATGGCTGGCACATCTGGGTAAAAACTACAAAGTTACCTATTACCCAATGGCATTCATGATGTTGGTCACTGTAGCAGCTTTGATTAATTTAGTATTTACTAATTTTGGAAAAGGGAATATACTTCTTGGATCGATATCTATTCTACTTCTGATACTGGCAAGTTTCGTTGTTTATAATGGATTTAAAGCACTGGGCAAGTTAAGAGAAAGGATAGATGCGGTTAATTAATGTTGAATAGTAAATAAAAAAAGTAATAAAGAGAATAAATATATTTTAAGAATATGGATTAATGCCCCAAATCCAAAAATATATACAACAAAATTGGTTGATGTAAGCAATGTAAATCCACTATTTCACTATAACTTTTTAATAAAGATCGTATCGTATAAATATTTATGGAAATTAATATAGAATTTAAAACCTACTAAAGAAAAGATTTTCGATATATGTATACATTTCAAAGTAAATATATTGCTATTGAAGGAGCAATAGGTGCCGGCAAAACCAGCTTAGTGCACCACCTTAGCAAAAAATATAATGCCAGAGCTGTGCTGGAAGTGGTGGAAGAAAACCCTTTTCTAACTTTCTTCTATAATAATATAAAGGAATATGCTTTTCGTACCCAGATTTTCTTTTTATTAAGTCGTTATGATCAACAATTAAAAGCTCTTCAACAAGGCTTTTTCAAGCAATTATCGTTTTTCGATTATATGTTTGCTAAAGATCAAATATTTGCCCGTTTGACCCTTTCTGGGGATGAACTGGCGATGTATGAACGTCTTTATGAGATAGTCAGCCGTGAAATCCCTTCCCCTGACCTAATCGTTTATCTAAGTGCAAGCACTAGTCTACTAATCAATAGAATTAAGCAAAGGGGCCGTTCTTTTGAACAAAATATTTCTATCGAATATATGGAGAGCCTTAATAGCTATTATGAAAAATATTTTAACAATCAGAGCAACTTTCCTCACTCAAAGCTGGTTATTATTAATGTAGACCAAATGGATTTTGTTGAGAACTATCGAGATTTAGATTTGATATGTCAAAAGATTGAGCAGAAAGATAGAGAATAAGGTAAGATCATAATTAATGAAAAAGTTTATTATTATCTCAGGGAATATAGGAAGTGGAAAATCAAGTTTGACCAGAGTTTTGAGTAAACAGTTTTGCTGGAAAGCATTCTATGAGGTAGTGGAAAACAATCCTTATCTAGAAGATTTCTATAAAGATATGAGAAAATGGAGCTTTCATCTACAGATTTTTTTCTTATCCAAACGTTTTCAGCATCACTTAAAAATTTCACAAGACCCCTGTTCAGTTGTTCAAGATCGTAGTATTTATGAGGATGTTGATATATTTGCCAGAAATTTGTATGAACAGGGTTTGATGGATTCCAGAGACTACTACAATTATAGAGA
>CAZLMD010000007.1:2752-35855 GCA_964560535.1 uncultured Atribacterota bacterium | reverse complement strand
CTCAAATAAATGTTAATATTAAGTGGCCAAATGATATTTTAATAAATGGTAGAAAAGTATGTGGTATACTTACAGAGATGAATACAGAAGGGAAAAATATTAAATGGATTATAGTTGGAATAGGGATAAATGTAAATAATTGTTCTTATCAATTACCCGAAGATATCAGTAAGGGTACCATATCCTTAAAGGAGGTTACAGGTAAATCAATATCACGGGTAAAATTAATCCAACACCTCTGTATTGAATTGGAAAAGGTATACGAAGTTTTTAAAGAAAAAAGTTATTCTGCAATACTGGAAGAGTGGAAGTCTTATAATAATATAATAGGGAAAGAAATTAAAGTGAATACCGGGGAAAATATTATTACCGGAAAGGCAATTGATATAAATGATAAAGGAACTTTGATAATAAAAACAAAAATTGGGGAAATCAAAGAAATAATATCTGGAATTGTTTCGCCATTAAAGAATGGGGAAGGATAGAAGGGTAGAGGAGGATTTAAAACAATAAAAAATGCCAATATCTCAAAAAAATATAACACAAACAGCTATTGAAAAAAATCTTTCGCCTGAAAACAAATGGCTTTTAAATATTTCTTCATCTCATTTTGGTATTAACCAGAGGATGGGTAATCTCTTAACAAGAATATACCATACCCCTTACAGGATAAGGAGTATACATGATGGGCTCAGAGAGATAGCTCTAAATGACATATGGTTTTACAAAACACATCCAGAGGTAAATAGGGCTTTAAAAGCTATTTTAGCATTATTTGGTGATATTCTGAATAAAAATTTGAATAAACAGCATAGATGGCGGTTTCTAAATACTCTGTTAGAATTTGTTCTAGAATTGGTAGAGAGTGATGATGTAAATATAGAATTTGACGCTTTTTATGAAGACATAGTTATTATTCTAGAAAATGTTTTGCTTAATGATCCTGAAATTATAGTACATTCCTCGGGTTTGTTGAAAAAATTTCCAGTGAACATTATTAGACATCCTAGCTTTTTTGCAAGAATAGAAAATCTTCTTGAGACCTCACTGAGAGAAAATATTGATATGTGGCAAAAGCAATTGAGTTTCCAGGAATGGTGCAAAACATATGATAGACATTTTTTTGATAAATATTATGATGATATTTCAAAAATCTCTAATAAAAAAATACAGATAATTAAAAAAGTAGAAATAGAGTTGTCTTATGCTCAAGGTTGGGAAGAACTGAAAGACATCGATGGCTTTAAAGAATTTTTGGACAAATTAACTGTTCTTATTGAAGAAGATGCCCCGGTTTTGGAGAGTATATATTTTCTCTACTATTTGTTAGAAACTGCGATGATGGGATCAAGAGATATTTTATTAATAGAGTTAGCACATTTATATACAAGATTTACTAATAACGAACTTAAGGAGTTGTCATTAGAATCTTTTCTGGACAATACTTTCTCTCTTTTTAATAGGATAAAAGCTGAAAATATTGAAAAAATATTGGATTGTTTGCTATGGTTAGGAAAGAAAATATTTCAAACAGAAGATCAGGTTAAGATAGATATATTTATTGAATATCTTATCAGGTTCGGGTTTATTTATCCTAGTGAAATGAAAATTAACGATGAATGGCAAGTTCAGACTGATAATAACCATTTAAAGATGATCAGAGTGTGGCTCAATCTGATTAAATGCTCTCCAAGGCATAGTAGTAAACTTATATCAGCTTTAATCGTAAATTTAAGGATAGGGGGAGTGCTGATTCGTGATGAAGATCTTTTTCAAAGAGATATAAGTCAACTTCTTAATAGTGATATTAAATCAAATTATGTTTTAATTAAACAGTTGTTAAACCTGTTCCCTGTTTACTTCAGTGCTATCGGTGCTGAAGGAAAGATAAGAGAAATATCTACAGAAATCGATAAACTTTCTTATGGTGAAGATAAGCTGATACATTTTTTAAGAAAACAGGTACATACAGAAAGCAATAATTCTCAAATTGAGTTAATTAAAAGAATCTTCTTCTACTGGTATGATAAAAACTACCAACCACTTTTAAAATATCTGCCTAGAGATGTTCAAAAAGAGTTGCCGATATCAGAAGAATGGTTTAGCAAGATTTTCCATACCGTTAACAATCTTTGTAGTCAATTGGGGTTAAGCCCGCAAGATACATTAGAAGTAGAGATTGGTGAAATAAAAAAAACTTTAGGTCTGATCAGTAATATTGATGAAAGTATTCGCCAACGAGTTATCTATTTAATAGAACTATATCAACTTTTAAAACATAAATATACTCCTGATTATAAATTCATCTCACTCGACTTGCTACAATCAAACTTTTTTACCATCAAAGAAATAGAAAGATTAAAAAGATTTATTAAAAACAATAATTACGATAACGCAATAAGACTGGTGTATAGTATGATCTCCAGTTTAAAGAAAATTATTTTAGAGCCTACTAAGACAGAAGCCCAGGAAAATATTTATTTTAAACGTCATATTGCCTCAGGCATACCTTCCATGTATGGACAATATTCTGAAAAGAAATTTGAAGCGATGGGGTTAATACTACGTTTGGAGAAGCTAGTTGATTTCCTTATATATAGGCTAATAAGCCTGAGAAATCTAGACTATATGACCATAGATGGGTTTCATAGTGCTGCAAAGATTTTGGATTTATTTAAAGAAGGACTAAGTCTAAACGGTATTTGCAATGAAAACTTTAATTCACACCTGGAGATGTTAAACTATAGCTTCAAAACCACAACTTTTTCTATGGAGCAATTCGTAAATATATTTTCCTTTATCACGCTTAATATAAAAGAAATAATCGATAATTACTATATATTACCCTTCAATCCATCTCTTAATGCTATTATACAACAGAAAATAAAGGCAAATGGTAGTGACAATAAGACCTATCAGGAATACTTTATTTACAGAAGAACAGAAGAATTTTACCGGGAAATGATAGTTTCATCTTTCTTAGTGCAAAGTTTAGACAACTATGTTTCTAAAATTTTAAGCACATTAAGGAATATGTTGGGAAAATTAAAACCAGATGTTATCCATATGCTATTAAACTATAATCCCAAACTATTATCAACTTCCTTACACAAGCCCAATACTAAAGTGGATAATCAGATATTTTTGGGAGCCAAAGCCTACTATTTGAAAAAATTATATTCTTACAAGTTTCCAATCCCACCAGGCTTCGTACTTACAACAGAATGGTTTAGAGATAGAAAGGCTATCATGGGATTTCCCGAAATGTATCAGGCAATATTAGGGATGATTAGGGGTAAATTAATGGAATTGGAGAGAATAACTAAGAAAAAACTTGGTGATCCCAAAAACCCTCTTTTACTGGCAGTACGTTCAGGAACAGTTATTCCAATGCCTGGAGCCATGGATTCTATTTTAAATATAGGTATGAATGATGAAATTGCCGAAAGTTTAAGTAAAGTATCGAAATATGGGTGGGCAGCCTGGGATTCATATAGACGATTATTGCAAAACTGGGGTATGGCAAACGGAATAGAGCGGGATGAATTTGATAAGCTTATCCTTAAATACAAGAATATTCATAGGATAAAAGAAAAGAGAGATTTCAGCAAAGAACAGATGAAAGAAATAGCCTTTTCTTATAAGCAATTGTTATTGAGGTATGGGATTAAATTAGAAGAAGACCCCTTTCAACAGTTGATTCAATCTATCATGTTTGTTTTTCAATCCTGGTATAACGATAGAGCCCAAATATTTCGTAAGAAGCTTCAGATTGCCGAAGAATGGGGGACAGCCGTTATTGTACAGGAAATGATTTTGGGAAATATAAATGCTAAATCGGGTGCTGGTGTTATTTTCACTAAGATACCATTTGAGAAGAGTTCCGAAGTTACTTTGTATGGTGATTTTACCATCTGTAGTCAGGGAGAAGATATTGTATCCGGGTTGGTCTACACTCTGCCTGTTTCTGAATTCCAAAATGAGAAATTTCCTCAGCTTAAAGGCGAATCTTTAGAAGTACAATTTCCCCAAATTTATCAGAGATTATTGAAGTTGGCAAAAGAATTAGTATATGAGAAGGGATATGAACATCAGGAGATTGAGTTTACCTTTAAATCAAAACATAAAAAAGATTTGTATATATTACAAACAAGACCATATGTTCTGAAAGAAGAAGAGAAGACCCCCATATTTACCAGCCCTGATATCCTTAATCATCTGGTAGGGATGGGAATTGGTATAGGAAGAGGAGCTATGAATGGTCGGGTAGCCTTTAATCTGCAAGATATAAATATGCTAACAGAAAAATATCCGCAAGACCATAAGATACTGATCAGGCCAGATACTGTGCCAGATGATATAGAAATGATATTTGATTGTGATGGGCTTTTAACAGCTCGTGGCGGAGTGACATCTCATGCGGCGGTTACGGCCGCCCAGCTAGGCAAAATATGTGTGGTAAACTGCAAGCATTTGACTGTATTAGAAAAAGAAAAAAAATGTTTTATTAATAATCATGAATTTAAATCTGGTGATAAAATTGCCATAGATGCTTATCTGGGGAATATTTACAAAGGCCATCATACTATTGATTTAGAGCAAATAACTTATTTTAATGAGAGAGGGGCACTTTAATTGGATTTTAAAAACATAAAGAATTGTTTAGGTATTAACGGATTAGGTCGTATCGGTAAATTAACTTTATGGTATCAATTGCATGAAAATTATTTTGATGGTTTTATTATAAATGTTGGCCGACCTGTTGGAAGAAGCCTTGTAGATATTGCAAATTTAATAGGGTCAGACTCAACATATGGTCCAATGGAGAAATTTTTATTTGGAATAAAGACACAAAAAGATATTAAAATTATTGATGAAGATAAAAATCTTTTAGAAATATTCGGGAAACCGGTAAAGATACTTAATGAAGAAAGAAATCCTAAAAATATCAACTGGAAAGAATATGGGGTAAAATTAGTTATTGATTCTACCGGTGCTTTCAATGACCCTGGTGTTTTCGAAGATGATGGTAGGGGAAGTCTTAGGGGACATATTCTTGCCGGAGCCGAGAAAGTTATTAACAGTGCACCCTTCAAAGTAAAAGATAAATCAAGAAAGATATTGGAAGACTGTACTACTCTAGTTTATGGTATAAACCATATCTCTTTTAATCAAGATAAGCATAATATCATTTCTGCTGCCTCATGTACGACCACTGCCTTAGCGCATATGGTGAAACCTTTATTGGAAAAAGAGGAAACGAGAAATATATTAACTGCATCACTATCTACCATTCATGCAGCTACCAACAGCCAAAGAGTCCTTGACTCACTACCAGGTGCAAATGACAAAGATCTGCGAAAGAATAGAATGGTCTTTAATAATATTATTCTTTCTACTACTGGTGCTGCAAATGCACTGGAAAAAGTCTTACCAGAAGTAAAAAGAATTGGTTTTATGGCAGATTCTGTTCGAATTCCCACTGATACAGTTTCTCTTATTATTTTGAATCTTACCTTCCATAGCAAGCTAGACAATAAAGGAAATTCCTTTATTAATAGGGAACTAATAAACAAAATTTATCAAGAGGCTGCCCAGGGTCCACAAAAAGATCTTCTCTGTTTCAGTGAAAATCAAAATGTATCATCTGATTTAAAAGGAAAACTGTCTGCTGTCACTATAGAGGGGCATGCAACTCATACTAGAACAAGTTTTATTAGCTTTAATCCACAGATGTTGCGGGAGACCGGGTTGGAAACCAGTAATAAAATTGTCAATATTCCTATAACTCATTTAACCATTTTTGGTTGGTATGACAATGAATATGGTAGTTATGTACATTGTTTAGGAAAATTATCTGGTTATATTCATAGGAAGCTATAAATATTTAAGATATTAGAAGATAATTTAGAAAGAAAGTGAAAAATCCAAGGCCAGTCAATGAAAATAAACAATACTCGATATATGACACTCGTCTCCCTGTTTGCAGCATTAACCGCTGTCGGTGCTTTTGTTACTATCCCCATAGGAGTTGTTCCTATAAGCCTGCAAAACCTGTTCACCCTTTTATCTGGAATGGTTTTAGGAAAAAGATCAGGTGCTTCCAGCCAGTTAATGTATCTCTTTTTAGGAGCAGTGGGCTTGCCGGTCTTTTCAGGGTTTAGAGGAGGATTGGGAGTTTTATGGGGGCCTACGGGGGGTTTTTTGATAGGTTTTGTTATATCTTCCTATATCGTTGGTATGTTAGTTGAAAAACTTATTAAAGTAAGTTTGTATTCTTATTTTGCAATTGGGTTGCTAGGAATATTAATAATATATATTGTTGGGGTAACTCAATTAACAATTATTACCGATATTGGGATAAAAGAAGCCATTATAGTAGGAGTTATACCTTTTTTGTTAGGTGATTGTTTGAAAGTAATGGCTGCATCTTTCCTTGCTATTAGAATCAATTCAGTAGTTTCATTGTCAGAGTTATGATATAATATTTTTTATAACTGTTTACTATTCGGGGCGTAGCGCAGCTTGGTTAGCGCGCTTGGTTCGGGACCAAGAGGTCGGAGGTTCGAATCCTCTCGCCCCGACCATATAAAAATTTTCCGCTAAAATACCTTGTTTATAGGTTATTTATTTCAATAAATAATATCTACACACCTTAATCGGTGAAAAGCCATTGCTTGATAATATGAAGCAGTAAAAAATTAATAAACAAAAAAGGGCAGGCAATTGCTTTTTTATCATTTTAATTTGTGGTAATATTAGTTAGATATAAGATATTTAGTAATAGTGGGAGGATAAAAATGGATAATATCAAAAAAGTTGCTATATTGGTTGAGAACTTATATGAAGATATAGAATTATGGTACCCCTATTATAGGCTCAAAGAAGCAGGCTATGATGTTAGCCTTGTTGGACCTGAGAAAAAGACTTATTTCAGCAAACATAAATATCCGGCAGATGCAGATGTATCAGTTGGTGAGATAAATGTAGAAGAGTATATTGGTGTTGTTATTCCAGGTGGTTATGCTCCTGATTACCTGCGCAGGTATCCAAAGATACTCAATTTTGTGCGTAAAATATTTGAGAAAGATGGTCTGGTAGCTACAATTTGTCATGCTGCATGGGTTCCTATTTCAGCTGGAATATTAAATGAAAAAGACGCTACTTGTGTCTTTGCTATTAAAGATGACCTGATAAATGCTGGAGCCAATTATTTAGATCGAGAAGTTGTTGTTGATCATCACCTGGTGACATCCCGTATGCCAAAGGATTTACCCGCATTTCTACCAGCTATATTAAAAGTATTAGATGAATTATAAAAGTCTATCATTAAGAATAAATAATAACTAATGGTTTTAAAAAAAATGGAAAACCATATACGTAAAATATTATTAACAATCTTGCCCTATGCTGTTCTATGCCTATTCACATTACTAATAGTAATAATTTTTTGGCCTTTTGATCAGGCTGATTGGATAGAATTAACCAATTCCGGAATCGCCTTATTCTTTATTTCCATGTTTTGCGCTATCTTTTTATTTCATGAAGATATCTATCATTTTTTAGATCAAAACATCAAAGGAAATTTTTTAATAGCCTCAGGACCTCTGCAAAAACATCAAAATATCCCTGAAATATTTAAAGATGACCAAAAATTCCAGGAAATAATTTCAGGAACAGTTATGGCCTGGATAGATAAGATAAATATGGAAAAAGAAGAAAGCAAACTTAAAGAAGAAGATATACCTAAAGTGATAGAACGACTAAAGAAAGAAAGAAAAGAAAATGTGAAATGGTTATTTCTTTTCGCTGACAATTTTTTAGTTCCCAATAGTAAAAATGTGTTGTTTGATATCTGCGAAAGACATTATGTAACAGAAAAATCATTTCAAAAAATAGCTAGTGAAATGGCCATAGATGAAAAAGAGGCCGAAGCTATTTTAGCAATATTAAAGTTTTTAAGGTTTGTTGGCAAACAGGAAGGAGAAATAATTATAACTGAAACAGGCTCTGCTTACTGCACCTATCTGGAAAGAGTTAATCAAAAATATTAAAAATACTAATCTCTCTTGCTCGAACCATTGTTACAAGCCTTTGTCAGCAATTATGAAGTAGTTTTTCTTAACCCCAGTGGTCCCAAAAATTCAATCATTGTAATTGAAAGAAAATGTGCTACTATTAAACAGGTTGTTGTAACTGTTACGAATCCTACTCTTGCTAACCGGGGGGTTTGGTAATGAAAAAGTGGCAGAATTGTTAATTGTCAAACAAATACTTAAAGATGAAGATGGATGAATCTTAAAATCTCGAATACTGCATTGACAAATTCCCCTGTAGAAGCTGTATGGAAGTATATATATACCCCAAAGAATGACCCTTATTGAAACAGAGGTTAATTACCTGTTGCAATGAATAACAATCTAAATTGGCAAATGTATTGGAGGATTTCCAGTGGAAGATCGACAAGTAATATTACTCAACTTATTGAAAAGTGGCATTATCCCTGCCACTGGTTGTACTGAGCCTATTGCTGTTGCCTATGCGGTGGCAAGAGCCAGGGAAGAATCTCAAGGTGAAGACTTATCTAGCATACATATAAAGGTAGATCCTAATATCTACAAAAATGGGCTAATGGTAACCATACCGGGAACAACAGAGAGGGGTTTACTCCCAGCTGCTGCTTTCGGCTACCTTGCCGGTAATACAGAGAGAGGGTTCAGAGTCATTGAGGGATTGACCGAAAAAGATATTGACAAAGCCCGTAAACTGTTATCTCAAAATAAGATACAGCTCTCATTAAACAGAGATTATAAAGGCCTCTATGTAGAGGCGATCCTCATCACTAACCTGGAGAAAATCAGAGTCATTACTACAGATAGCCATCTCAATATTGTAAGTGTAGAAAGAATACCAAAATACGAAAGCTTCAAACCATTTAAAAAAGATAATGTGAAAAACAAAGATAATAACAGGATAATCCAGCAATATAGTCTGGAGGGTTTTTTAGATTTCTCTTTAAATATACCTATAGAAGAACTCTCGTTTTTAGAAGAAGGAATCAATATGAACTTAAAAATTGCCCAGGAGGGTTTAACTATAAAATCAGGGACGGGAGAGGCTTTTACTAAATTAATCGAAGACAGACTTATCTGTGATAATATGATTACACGAGCACAGATACTCTGTGCATCTGCTTCTGAGGCGCGAATGTCTGGAAGCAGTCTCCCTGTGATGAGCACAGCTGGCAGTGGCAATCATGGCATAACCGCTTTCCTGACCAATTACGCAGTAGCGGAAAAACAAGGACTTCCCAAAGAGAGCTTATTGAGATCCCTTGCACTTACCAATCTGATAACCTTTTTCATTAAATCATATACTGGTACATTATCTGCCATGTGTGGCTGTGGGGTAGCAGCGGGTATTGGTGCCAGTGCCGGTACAGCATATCTGTTAGGCGGAAACAAAGAACAGATAATGGGTGCCCTTTACAATATGGTTGGGTCTATCTCTGGCCTCATCTGTGATGGCGCCAAAGAAGGTTGTGCCTACAAACTGGCTCTCTCCTCAGGCTGGGCGGTACAATCGGCACTATTATCCTTAAAAGGAGCCGTTATCAACCATACCGATGGGATAATAGCCCCAGAGTTCAAACAATTGTTTCAAAATCTGGGTTATCTTTGTGATCCCGGCATGATCGCAACAGATCAGGCAATTGTAGATGTGATGTTGGAGAAAACGGAGCAAGGTTCAGGAGAATAAAAATACTTTTTATCAAACTAGAAGAAAAGTTATTTTATATTTGAAATTATAAAATATTACACGTATTTTTTAACCTAATAATCAATAATATGTAAAATAATTTAAAATGATCAGGGATAAAAGAGGAAAAAGAGCAAATCAAAAAACCTGTTCGGTCAATCAGGGGTGTTATGATTATTCATGCGGAAAGGTTAATAAAAAATAAGAGAATATAGGTGATAATGTGATGAAATATAGTACATTGGGCAATTCAGAAATAAAGGTGAGTGAGCTATGCCTTGGTACTCTTCCCATGGGACCGCTGCAGATAAATATGCCTGTATATGAGGGTGCTGAAATCATTAGAAAAGGACTGGATTCAGGTATTAACTTTCTGGACACTGCCCAGGCTTACCAGACATACCCTTATATTAGAGAGGCTATAGCTGGTTTTAAAGGAGAAGTTGTTATAGCCAGTAAGTCACATGCTATTACTTATCAAGAGATGGAAGGGGCAGTTTTAGAAGCCTGTCAGGAGATGAATCGTAATTATATTGATATTTTTCACCTCCATGCGGCAAGAGAGGATAAATTTATTTTTCAAAAAAGATATGGTGCATTATCTGCATTGGTAGATTTGAAAAGGAAAGGTTTGATCAGGGCTATAGGTATTTCTACCCATACTGTAGATGTAGTAGAAAAATCTGCTGAAATAAAAGAAATCGATATCGTTTTTCCCATAATTAATATGATTGGACTGGGGATTGTCGGAGGAAAATCGAAAGATATGATTGAGGCAATCAAAAAAGTATATGAAAAAGGGAAAGGGATTTATGCTATGAAAGCCCTGGCAGGTGGCTATCTAATAAATAATTTAGAGGAATCTATCAATTTTGTCAGGAATATTAAGGAAATACAATCTGTTTCCATAGGGATGGTACACCACAAAGAGTTGGAGATAAATCTTAAAATTTTTAAAAACCAGGTAATTAGTAAAGAAGAATTATTTCATGAAAAATATTCCAGAAAGAAACTTTTTATTTCTCGTTTTTGTGAAGGATGTGGAACATGTGTCCAAACATGCCCCAATAAAGCTTTATCTATAAAAAATAGTAGAGCTATTGTTGATTATGATTTATGCCTGACATGTGGTTATTGTGTACCACATTGCCCTGTATTTGCTCTTAGAATTGTATAATTGGGTAATAAAATACTGGCAACAAAACAATACTTTTTTGAGTTAAGATACAATTAGTTTAAGCTTTTGTGGTAAGACTGTAATATGGTAATTTTTTTCTGCTGGTAAAATTTCGCCGGCGACCTGTGCTATTACAGGTTTATCCAGTTCTATCAATATATCCTTTCCCTTGAAAAAGCTAACCTCTGATATTTCATGGTGTGTTCCCTTTATTGCTTTTGGTAAAAGGCGGAGGCATCTAAACCTATTCATTTTTTCTATAACACAGATATCCAGCAAACCATCATCAATTTCCGCTAAGGGAGCAATATTGAACTTGCCGCCCTCAATTTTACCATTAGCAATTGCGATAAGTAAAAATTCTCCTTCTACAGCTTGTCCATCAATAGTTATTTTTCCCTGGAAAGAGGGGATGGGAGAGAGTAATTTTTGAATGGTAGCAAAGACATAAACATATGCACTCAATGCTTTCCAATCAGGATGGTTTGTTTTCATCTGATTTGCTAAAGCAGCTATTTCAGCATCAAAGCCTATGCCGCATACATTGGCAAAATAAGTCTGCTTATTAATAAGCCCTATATCGATCATTCTAGTTTTTTGTTTGGCGATAATCTGACATGCTTTAATTATATCTTTAGGAATAGAAGTGCTTTTTATAAAATCATTAGCCCAACCAGCTGGGATTATACCCAGGGTTGGTTGTTTTGGAGATTGAATAATGCCATTAATAACTTCATTTATAGTGCCATCTCCACCAACTGAAATTATTAATTCGACTCCTCGTTCCACAGCTTCTTGTGCCAGTATAGGTGCACTTCCGGAAGAGGGTGTCCAACTAACATGATACTCAAAATTTATTTGATCGAAATAATCTAAAATTTCTGAAATAAATTTTTTTGGCTTTCCACCGCCTGCAGTACGATTGATAATCAGTTCTACTTTCAAGAATTGGCACCTCATTTAATAATATTAGGCAGTTAAGGGCTGTTTGCCTGTTGCAACTGCCTGAACACATTCTATCTTTTTATAATTCTTTATGCTGAAAACAGGTAAGAAAATATACCCGTGTTTACCAGGTGTAATATATAAAAGCATTGTGTACATCAAATTTGCTGAATATTACGTAGAGCGTATTCCGTGAATATTTTCAATATTAGATCCGGGGTGAATTTACAACAAAATACTATAATTCAATATTTAAAAATAGTTAATATCAAAACAATAAATACTATTAGTCAATAAATAAGAACCGTGTAAAGAATTACTTTAAATAACTAATAACTGTAATCATTTAAACAACATTATAATTGATAGATTAACTATTGGCAATTGGTAATAGTTACCAGAATCCATTTAATTATAAAGAGGTTAATAAATAATAAGATTCTGGTTGCCGATCCAGGATAGCATTAGTGTGGGGAACAATCGTCTTGTCTCTGGATAAGCAGATGGAAATTAAAGCGGCACTGGCTATTTCTTGATTCTCTAAGCAACCGGCAATAATCTGACCTGATGGTGAAACAATTACACTATGCCCATTATAATTATGTTCAATAGAGTTAGCACAGATGGTAAATACTTTGTTTTCAGCACTTCTGGTTTGACAAATCTTGAGATGCTCATCATGATCAAACTGACTTGACCAGATGATAATATCAGCACCTTTTAAAGTCAGGATACGGGCAATTTCTGGGAAAAATCCCTCATAATCAAGCATCATTCCTATATTACCAAATTGTGTCTCAAAAACTGGAAAATCATTTTCTCCCGGAGCAAATTTTTCTATTTCCCGGAAGTTTAAATGTGTTTTTCTATATTTCCCTATTATTTTCCCCGATTGTACCAGATACATTGTTTTGTATAATAGAGAATTATCTCTTTCCTTTAAAACAAAAGAACAAAGATGAGAAGTACTTCTGGTTAATTTTTTAAGTAAATCCAATACACTAACACAACTTTGAAAAGAGAAGCTATCAATCTGTGAAAAGGAAAGAATATCTACTTTTTGTTCTTTCAAGGTATGAAAAAAATATTCAATCTTAGATAGGCTGGCAGAAAACCCTTCATCTGTATTTAGATGGTCTGATTGCCTTCCTATTTGTATCACTGCAGTAAATGGATTTTTAACTTCTCTATCTAAAGAATTTGTACAATTTCTATTAATTGACAACTTTTCAGTAGGCATAGTAATGTAGCTGTACATCTCCGGTCTCCTGCTCTTAGAAACATCAATACTATTATTGATAATTTTTTGATCTGATAAGGATAGATCAATCTCTTTAAATAAGATTTCCTCATTATCAGGAGAAGCCATTACTATAGGTTTACCCTCCGGTGAGAAGATGGCGCTTTTCCCACAGCACTGAATAGAATTTTCTTCAAAACCGACTTTATTTGCCAGAACAATCCAAACCCTATTTTCCAATGCCCTGATAGGTATAATATAATCGACCTGTGGATTGGTCCAATCCTTTCTTTCCAATCCTGTGGTAACCAGATTGGTAAAATCTAATAATATCTCCGCACCCTGCAAAGATAAGGAACGGGCAATTTCTGGCTGACGACCATCTGCACAGATAAACATACCAATCTTACCAATCTTGGTGTCAAAGACTGGATAATTAGAATCAGATTGAAAGTAATTACTGTCAAAATGCCAGAGAAAAGATTTTCTTGTCCGACCAACCTCCTCTCCATCATCATTAATTAGAACAGCTGCATTGTAAAGCAATTTTTTTTCAGGAACAAATTCAGGCAAACTAAGGGCTATAAAAGTTTGATATTTTTTGGCGTAATTCCGTATTTCTTTTAAAAGCTGTTTACACAAGTTTCCCAATACCCCGTAATCAGTAACAATTCTGGGAGATAAAAAATAACAGGGATAGACGCATTCAGGCAATACCAGGAGGTCTGGTTTTAAAGTAGAAGCTTTTTCAATAGTTTGAAAAATATGCTCTTTATTTTCTGCCTGATCTGAAAAGGACCATGCCCTTAGTTGGAGAACAGCAATTTTAATTTTTTTATTGTTAATATTATTCATCATTAAATTTCTCTCTTATTTTTTTGATAAATTTTATAACTTACAGAGGTGTTGGAATATACCACAATTTTAGTCTATGCAGTATTGAAACTGTTAATTTATACCCTACCTATACATATTATATAAAATATATAAAAAATTATTACAACAATACAACCATTATAATATAAATATCCTCTCTGGCAAATGTATTAGATAGGTGGTTTCAAACAAAGTTCCCATACTTCTATAAAAGCTTGACCCTGATAAGTAAAATATTTATACTAAAAATACAGTGGAGGAAATTTAAAAATTGAGAAAGGAAAAATAAGAATGTTCAAAAGAATTAAAAGAATAGGTGTATTTGGAATCGGAGGTATTGGCGGATATTTTGGTGGCAAAATAGCTAATAGAATTAATAAAGATAATCTTGAAAAAGAAGTTTATTTTATTGCCAGGGGAGAGCATCTGGCTAAAATTCAAGAAAAAGGTTTAAAGGTAATTACTGATAACAACAATGAGGAATTCAAGGCTTTTCCTAATATTGCAACAGATAGTATAAAAAAAATTCCTACCCCTGATATATACCTGCTCTGTGTAAAAGGATATGACCTGAAAAATGCAGTAATTGAGATTGGGAAAAATATGAATAAGGATACTATTATTTTGCCATTATTAAATGGTGTCGATATATATGAACGAATACGTGATATATTATCTGAAGGTATAGTCATACCTGCAGCAGTATACGTATCTTCCAGCATTGAACAGCCAGGTGTTATCAGGCAAAAGGGTCCTGAGGGACGTATAGTATATGGTCGGGATCCTCAACACATAAATTATAATTATGACAATCTTAAGGAATTATTTTCGGATATACATATAAGGGCTGATTGGTTCGATAATCCTTATACTGCAATATGGGAAAAGTATCTCTTTATTGCTGCATTCGGTTTGATTACAGCCTATTCGGGTAAGAGTATCGGTGGTGTTTTAGAAGACGAAGAGCTTAAAAATTTGACTGAAAATATTATGAGAGAAATAGTTCTCCTTGCTAGAGCTAAAAGTATAGACTTAAAGGAAGAGGCAATCGAAAATTCTATGCAGATAGCGGGCGGATTCCCTTATGATGCGACTACATCATTTCAAAAGGATTACTCAAAAGGAGGTCATAGGAATGAAGGAGATATTTTTGGAGGGACATTGTTACGTATAGCTAAGGAATACAATACTCCCATTCCTAACATTACAGAAATATATAATAAATTAATATCCTGAATCTGATCTGGATAGTATCAACAACTAAGATAAATTTACTTCACACGGTTTGGTTACAGAAAATGGTATAGATGGTAAGTATAACAATAAAGATCAGGGATATTAAAGTACAGTAATTACTTATTAAAATCGAATAATTTATGTATCACTACACCATCTTCTCTGATCGAAAGTTTTAATACTTTTTAACTCTAAATGGTTTAATTGCCCTGGGAGGCCCTAATATTTCTGAGAATAAAATAGCCAGGGGCAGCTGACCATCCTTAAATATAGTAGCTACTCCCTTTTCTAGATATGTAGTAGAGAACATTTCTTTTTTCTTATACTGCAAAGTAGAAATTCCCGTCTGCTCTTCCTTTGTTTCTACATCAGTGGAAAAAGTAAACTCTCCTTTCTCCTCAGGATATAAAATATCTTCCAGGGAATGCTCTCCTTCTTCCGGTAGCTCAAGTTCTGGTGTATCTTCTAACAGAAAAATATTCTTTTTACCAGGCCCTTCTTTAAGATCTTCTTTTTTATGCATCTCCTTTAAGATATCTATCTCAGAATCTATATCAAAAGACCATGGGTCAAAAAATTTCTCTCTTTCTCTTTTTCTATTCCTGTTTTTTTTCTTAACCTGATTTTGTAAAGAAGAAAGTATTGATATAATAATAAAAATAAATATCAAAAAATTCATATTAATACACCCACTATATATTTTTTATCCAGCCATACCTTTCAAGGCTTTAATTTTCCACCATTATTGATCAATAACATCTTTTTTTTCAGCATCAGGGCTCATTCTGGATATAGTGTTTCTCATTTGTGTATCTGACTGAATATTCTGTAAATTATAGTAATCCATAACACCCAGTTTACCTTCCCGAAGTGCTTGAGCCATAGCTTTTGGGATTTCAGCTTCAGCTTCTACTACTTTTGCTCTCATCTCCTGCACATATGCTTTCATTTCTTGTTCCCGTGCAGCAGCCATAGCTCTTCTTTCTTCAGCTTTAGCCTGAGCAATACGTTTATCGGCTTCAGCCTGATCAGTCTGTAACCGTGCTCCGATATTTTCCCCTATATCTACATCAGCTATATCAATAGATAAAATTTCAAAAGCAGTTCCTGAATCTAATCCTTTTTTTAGGATAGTACGGGATATTTCATCAGGGTTTTCTAATACATCTTTGTGGGATTTAGACGAACCGATAGTAGTAACTATTCCCTCACCAACACGGGCAATAACAGTCTCTTCTCCTGCACCTCCTACCAGTCGTTCAATGTTCGCCCTTACTGTAACTCTTGCCTTTGCCTTAACTTCAATACCATTTATTGCAACTGCTGCAACAACAGGTGTTTCAATTACTTTAGGATTCACACTCATCTGTACAGCCTGTAAAACTTCCCGGCCAGCCAGATCAATAGCAGCAGCCCGTTCAAATCCCAGGTCAATATTCGCTCTTTGAGCAGCAATAAGAGCGTTGATAACATTATCTACATTTCCACCTGCTAAATAATGGCTTTCCAGGTTGTTTACATTTACATTCAAACCAGCTTTAGTGGCTTTAATCAAGGGCTCTACAACCTTTGATGGGACAACCCTGCGTAACCTCATTCCTATAAGATTTACCAATCCTACTCTTACCCCTGCAGCCAGAGCAGCAATCCATAGCCTTAAAGGTATAAAACTGAATACCACAGAAAAAGCTGCAACAACAAGAAATACCAGAACTAAAAATGGTAAAAGACCACCTGTATTAATCATAATCAAATCTTCCTATCCTCCATTTATAAAAATTTATTAAATTCTATCAACTCTATGTACCACTATCCTATATCCTTCAATTTTACTTACAAAAACAGTTTCATCACTATCTATATAGCCACTTTCACTAACAGTGTCATATTTTTTTCCTTCAATTTCTACAATTCCAGAAGGGCGTAAAGGGGTTATTACTCTGCCTTCTTTACCCAGTAGATAGCTATAATCTCTGGATGAGCTATAACCGGCTTCCCGGGTTGCTGATTCTGATAAGACAAATCTTTTCAATGCTCCCTTTTTTTGAAAGTACTTAAAGACAATAAAACTTGCAATAGCAGCCATAAGAAGAGAAATGAAAAGCATATAAATACCCGATGCAGTAGAGGCTGCTGACAGCACAATCGATATTATTACAGCTATTAAACCACTTATACCGAAAATTCCAAAACCAGGAATAAAAGCTTCAATTAGAAGTAGCAATATACCTGAAATAAATAGAAAAATTGCTGGCCAGCCGCTGATGCCGGTTAAAAAATGTCCTCCAAAATACAGACCAAAAGCGAGCAAGCTAAGCAACCCACCTATACCAAAGCCAGGCGTAATTATCTCTACTGCCATGAAGAAAAAACCTGTTATTAAGAGAATCGTCGCTACAACAGGATTTATTAGCAAGCCGGTGAATCCTTCCCAGAAAGTAGCTGAACCATAAATTATTCTGCTGTCGGGTAAACCGATACTATGCAACAATTCTGCTATAGAATTGACAGTTCCATCACTGAAAGAAATTTTTTCGGCTTGAAGAGCAGTAAGTGTTAACAGCTCTCCTTCTCCAACTATCCCTTCTATAGATAATGGCCTGCGTACCATGGCCGCCGCAATTAAGGGATCTTTACCCTGACTTTCAGCAGTGCTCCTCATTTCTGCTTCCCAAAAAGAGAGTATCTTTTCATCTACCTGTCTACCATTTAACAGTACAGGTTCTGCTGCCCCTATTGTAGAGCCAGGTGTCATATAGAAAGCATCAGTTGCAAGAGCCAGATAAGCACCAGCAGATAGGGCATCTTTGTTGACATAACAGTAAATAGGGGTATTTAGTTCATCAAATAGTTTTTTAGCTTCTCGTGCCGTATCGATAAAACCTCCAGGGGTATCCATTTCAAGAATAATTGCTTTTACTCCTGATTCCTCAGCTTCTTTAAGAGAACGTTTTAAAAATAATAGCCAGCCTGGTTCTATCTGTCCCTTAACCGGTATTATATAAACAGAATTAGCATCTGCCTGTATATTAAATGCAAATGAATCAGGTAACAGCAGGAGAGGTATGATTAAAAGAATAAGTGTAATAAATATTCTTTTTAGCAAAGTTTCCTCCATTTATTTTTCTAATTAAATAGGGTGAATTATATTTAAGGACATCCTTTAAACTCAATTAAATAATTCTACTTTAAGGTAAAACGCAAAATTTTATCATCGCCTTCTAACGGCCAACCTCTACCATCATGGTTATTGGTCAAAACATATAGGGCATTGTCCGGTCCCACTACAGCATTACGAAGACGTCCGTAAGAACCAATAGACCAGTCATAGGCAAACAATCTATCAATGCTTTTTATTTTATATAAATCACTATCAGGCATCATTCCAATTCTTAACAGAGCTTGACTGCGTAATGTAGCAACAAATAAATAATCATTCCAAAAAGACATGCCGGAAGGAGGAGTCGTCTGTGTCCACATGATAAGAGGGTCTTTATATGGCTTAACCCCGGCAGCCCCCACAATCAATGGCCATCCATAATTACCACCTTTTTCAATTATATTGACCTCATCTCTGCTATATAAACCAAACTCACCCGAAGGACCATGCTCTGAAGAAAAAAGAGTATCGGTATCAGGGTGCCAGGCTAAACCCTGTGGGTTACGGTGACCTAGAGAATAGACTGGTGAATCTGGAAAAGGATTGTCAGAAGGTATATTTCCTTCAGGAGTAAGGCGAAGAATTTTACCTCCCAAAATATCTATATCCTGAGCAATCTCTGAATGCCAGGTATCACCTGTGGTGATATAGAGCATACCATCAGGTCCAAAGGCAATTCGCCCTCCATTATGGACATTGGAGGCAGGAAGGTTATCAATTATGATTCGATCCAATTCCATAGTAGTGTCAGTATCATGATAACGGACAACCCGATTGAATAAAGCCCTATTTTCTCGATAAGTATACATAATATAAAGATATTTTTGTTGAGGATAATCCGGATGTTTAGCCATGCCCATTAATCCGCCTTCACCGATATGCTCAACCTCAGTTATTATTTTGTATGGTTTTTCTTGTAATATGCCATTTTCAATAAGACGCAACTGACCCGCTCTTTCAGTTACCAGGGCTTTATTATCTGATAAAAAGACCAATTCCCAGGGGATCCTGAGATTATCTACCCAGGTTTCTACTAGATATCCTTCTGGTTCAAGGATGAAGTTGTCTTCAACATTTTGCGGCACTTCTCCTATAATGGGGGAATCGAAGCTTACTTCTTTATCGGTTGCCATTGTTAACAGAGGAAGAATTAAAAAAATAATTGAAAATACTATTGCAAAGAATATTGGTAAATCTTTTTTACTGTTTTTCATATTTAATTACCTCCATTTAAAAAGATAGATAAAAATATTATTAAGATTAATATTTAATCTACTTACTATTTGCAGCTACTATTATTTTACCATGCATTTGCCAATAAGGTAAAATATTAAAAGTCCAGGATAAAAATCAGAATGACAACATAAATAATTTGATATTTTTAAAAATTAAAGCTATAGTTATAAAAAGCAATAACATAAAGTAAAATCTGCTGAACTATTGGTATTATTTATAGTTATGATCTTGATATTATATTTAAAATATCTTATTATTGATACTAATTTTAAGGATTCAGGATCCTTGAATCCCAAACTGTGTTTCTTTCTTTTCTAGCAAACCCACTATGTCTTGCTAATGATCATATCTGATTCAGGGTTAAAAGAAATAGGAGAAATGCCTTCCATATATTTAAGAAGTCCACATCGATAAAGTTTGATATTTTCCAACAACTTTTTTAAATAGAAAGAAGAAAAAAACATATGTTTGAATTAGGCGTATTTGCCTGGATTGTCCTCTTTGCCTTCTTTGCTTTGATTGTTAATAGTTTAGGGATATTAACAATATATAGAAATAAGGAATTGGCAGAAAGAGCAAATGTCTACTTTATGTGTTTTGCTGCTGGTATATTAATTACAGTTCCCTTAGTTTTAGTCTTTCCAGAGGCGGTAGAAAATAGTACTTATGCCGGGTTTGCCGCTCTGATAGGTTTTCTATTTATGTTTTCCAGTAATAGATTATTTCAATACAAGTTTAAACAAAAATCCCTTGCATTTGGTATTACAGCAGTTGAGGGTATTGCCCTGCATTCCTTTATCGATGGCATAATATATACGATCACCTTTAGTACCAGTATACTTACCGGGTTTTTAGCGGGAATTGGACTGATAATACATGAATTTGCTGAAGGTGTTATCACTTTTTCTGTTTTAATTGAAGGTGGTTTCAACAAGAAAAAAGCATTTATTTTTGCTTTTTTAGTTTCTGGCTTGACCACCCCAATGGGAGCATTGATAGCATACCCTCTTGTTTCAAAAGTAACTACATCTTTTTTAGGAATATTGCTTGGCTTTGTAACAGGAGTATTAATTTATCTTTCTGCTTCCCATCTATTACCAGAAGCAAGAGGGCATGAAAAAAAACATTCTCTATTAGCTTTTGTGACAGGAATTATTGTGGCTTTACTTATTGTTATAACAGAGACTGTTTGATTATTTAATAAAAATGATATTGTACCCATATTACTTTAAAATAAGTTTTTGAAAATTATTCATAGATGACTTCACGATATAGAAAATATCTAATTAAGATTTTTAATTTTCTTTAATTGTAATTATTGATATTTAGATATATAGCCAGACTTGAATGGATCTATTATTTTTTTCTAAAGGAGTGCAGTTTTGGAAAATGTTGAAATTATAAGAAACTTGATAAATCTCGATTATCAAGCGATAAAAATTAGTGAAAATCGAAAAGAACAATTACGTGAACTGGCTAGTAAATTCAAAGAAGAGGAATCGGATATCTTAAAAAATTATAGAAAACAGATTGAAGAAGAAACCTGCTGTATTACAAAAAAAATAGAACAGGAAGCAAAGCAAGAAGTTAAAGAGTTAAGATCTGAAAATAAAAAGATGATAGAGAATTTGCAGCAAAAATTCGAAGAAAATTTAGAAGACATCGTTGATGAGATAATTAAACAGATATTCAATCTAAATAAGGAAGATAATGGATAGGGTCGTAATCTTTTCAGCTGTAAATACAAAAATAAAGTCTTTGGAAAGAGATTTTTTGAATAAGCAAAATTATTTAGATATGCTTAAAATGGCTAACGTTGTTGAAGCAGCCCGCTATTTGAAAGAAAATACTTCTTATCAAAAACTTTTCGAAGAAATAAAGATTGATACAATCAGCAGACGAGATATTGAAGATATTCTAATACAAAAAATGATTACCAATATTGACAAGTTAACCTATTACTTCCGGGATGATTATAGAGTATTAGTACGCTCTTTCTATCTAAAATATGAGATAAGAGATTTAAAAATTTTAGCGAGAAGCATTTTCAATGGAGAGAATCCAAAAAAAGCAGGTAAACCTCTCTCTTTCTTAGGCAAACACAGTAAAATTGTTCCTGAAAAGCTATTCAAAGCGAGGACTGTCAGAGACTTAATTTATTTACTCGAAGGATCAGAATTCTTTGAATTTTTAATTCCTTTAATAGATGGTAAGAGAGAAAACCTTTTTCGTTTTGAAATGGTTCTAGACAATAGTTATTATAGCATCACTCAAAAACAAAGATTGAATATTTTACCAGCAGACAGACATCTAATAAAAAAATGGGAAGGCTTATTGGCTGATTTATATAATATTCAGTGGATATATAGAGGTAAAAAATTTTACCGATTATCACCTGAAGAACTACTCAACTATACAATAAATTTTGGTGATAGATTGACTTACAAAGACCGTCAAAAAATGTGTTACTCAAAGAGCTCGGAAGGATTGGACCGGCTGACAGCTGATTCAGTCTATGGTTCATTATTTAAAAAAGAAGATATGATTGCAGATATATATATGGAAAGATACATCAATAGGGTTATTTTTTACCGGCTTGAACAGTTAAATAGAAAGTTTCCTTTAAGTATTATACAGACAATAGCTCATATCTGGAAATTAGAAATAGAAATAAAAGATATTATTGCAATAGTTGAGAGTATACGATACAAGTTGCCAGGTGAAGAGGCTAAAAAATATTTAGTAAGGGTTGCCTAAATCCGGGGGGAGATTGATTTATGAGTGTAGCAGAAATGAAGATCGTAGGAATTGTTGGACCAAAAAGCATATTGAATGTAGTAATGCGTTCTGTTATTTTACAGGGAAACGTTCACATGATTGATGCTATATCCAGGGTAAACTCAGCTGATTTTTTCCTTCCTCCTACTGAAAGAAATATTGAAGCATTAGAAGAGGAACCATTTTTAAAACATTTCTCAGAAAGAAGAAGTTTTGGCAGAGAAGAAAAAATTGTAAACTTATTTCATGATTTGTTTGATATAAAACCTTTTCTAAGAGAAGATTTTTTAAATGAAGAATATGACTATGACAATTTTATGAAACAATTTTTGGGGATATATAAAGTAATACAAAAAACAGTACAGGAGATAGAAGAAAACCAGAGAGAAATTGATAAAAAAGAAGAATTTATTAACAACCTGAAATATCTTTCAGAACTAGACCTAGATATAAATCGCTTAATAGATATGAAATATTTAGTATTCAGACTAATAAGGGTTACTAAAGAAAATTACGACAAGCTTAAAAAAAATTACGAGAATATCCCAGCAGTCGTCTTGAGATTGGCAACAGAAGGGAAATATGTAACATTGCTTTACATTGCTCCTATTACCCTGGAGGAGACATTGGAGAGGATATTTAGTTCGCTTAATTATACTGTTTTACCTGTACCCCGAGAGATAAAAGGTAACAACATAGAGGAAATATTAGAAGAGTTGGCAAAAGGTATTGAGCAGGACAAAAAGACTATCGAAGCTTCCAAAAAGACTATCGAAGAATATAAAGACCAATATAAAGATGAATTAGAAAAGATGTTTTCTAGATTAGAAATGGAGAAAAAAATTGAAGAATTTAAATCAAAGGTTGCCATAGGCAGGAAGCTATTCTTTATATTTGGATTCGTACCTGCTGGGGATGTAGATAAGTTAAAAGAGAACTTAGAAAAGAAATTTAATGATAAATTAACTATTATAATTGATCCGGTAAAGAAACCTTATTCAGCTACTCCTCCAACCAAACTAAATAATATTAAACTGTTTAAACCTTTTGAAAGTTTGGTAAAAATGTATGGCACCCCTTCATATCAGGAAAAAGACCCCACCGTATTTTTTGCCTTGACCTATATGTTTATCTTTGGAGCAATGTTTGGAGATGTAGGGCAGGGATTCGTTCTCCTTTTAGGTGGCCTTATTTTAGAATATATTTATAACAAAATAGATTTCGGTGCGGTTTTAAATAGGCTGGGAATAAGCTCAATAATCTTCGGGTTTATTTATGGTAGTGTTTTTGGGTCAGAAGAGATTATACCTGCGATGGTTATCAGACCAATGTCTAATATTGATAACATGTTAATTATTGCAGTAGCTTTTGGCATAATCTTTATTTTATTTAGCTATATATTGAGTATTGTAAATGCCATAAGGGAAAACAATCTTAAAGATGGAATATTGGGAGAAAATGGTCTGACAGGATTCTTATTCTATGTCTTGTTATTATACACAGTATTTAGAGTTTTTATTATGCATAAAGACATTTTGCCTGCAATAACAATAACCTTATTAACCCTCCTGTCAATAATGTTTTTCAAAGAAGCAATTGCCCGACGTCTGTTTTTTTCTGATAAATCTCTTAAAAAACCATCTGCAAATGAATATATTGAAGGAGGATTCGGTTTAATAGAGATGTTATTATCCATGCTTTCCAACACCATCTCTTTTCTTAGAGTAGGCGCTTTTGCACTAAACCACGTAGGATTATTTATCGCTTTTCTGACTCTGGCTAACATGATGTCAAGTGCATGGGGTAACTGGATAGTGTTGTTTATTGGGAATGTAGTTATTTTATCACTGGAAGGGTTGATTGTATTTATTCAAGCTTTACGTCTAGAGTACTATGAGATGTTTACCAAATATTATAGAGGAGATGGGATTGAATATAATCCTGCTAAGATTAAATTCATGGTTCCCCAAAAAAATAAAAAAATACTAAGTTTTAAAACTATTGTATTGCCAATTATTGGTAAAAATGAATACCACAATTATATAAATTCAAAAACGGAGGTTTAGTTAAATGTACATAATATTATTTATTGCGATGGCTATATCAGGCTTAACTATTGCTGGCGGGCTTTACCTCACTTTAAAGAAGAATAATAGTAATTTGCTTAGAATAAGAAAAATAGTAAAAATATCTATGATAGCATATCTTGTTATGATAGCAGGTTTTATCTTTTTCTTAATTCCAGATATAGCAAGGGCACAATCTTCATCAGATTCTTCTTCGGGAACAGGTTTCCTGGCAGCAGCTCTTTCCACTGGATTAGCAACTATTGGTGCTGGCTATGCAGTTGGGGCTGTAGGATCTTCAGCCCTCGGTGCTGTATCGGAAGATCCTGATATTTTGGGGAAAACCTTAATATTTGTTGGACTGGCAGAAGGTATAGCTATCTATGGTTTAATTGTTTCCATTATGATACTGGGTAGATTGTGATTACAGCAAAATATAATTTAAGGACTTAATAAGGTTAAATATAAACATGAAGATCTTTTTAATTAGTGACAATACACATACTTTGGCGGGGATGAGGCTGGCTGGCGTTGAAGGGGTAGTGGTTCATGAAAGAGAAGACATATTGAGAGAATTGGAAAAAATTAAAGAGAAAGAAGATCTGGGTATTCTTCTTATTACAGAGCTATTAGCAGAGAGAGTGCAGGCAGAAATAAATGAAATAAAATTATCTGTAAAACTTCCCATTGTTGTTGAGATTCCTGACCGTCATGGGAGCAGACGTCCTTCTGATGTGTTAACAGGGTTTATTAGAGATTCCATAGGACTCAAGATTTGAGGTGAGAAATTATTATGTCAAATACTATTGAAGATAAAAATGCACTCTTTACCAAAATTATTATTGAGAGAATAGAGCTCGATTTTCAAAAGAAACAGAATATTTTAATTGAAAATCATGGAAATAGAGTAAAAAAAATTATTGAAGAATATGAAGTGAAAAAAAAGAATGAAATGGATAATGCTAGAAAAGGAATTCAAAACAGAAAGCAACATCTGATTTTAAAAGCCAGGTCTAATATGCGCAGGACATTATTAAAAAAGAGGAAAGAATTGATGGAGATAGTCCTGACTGAAATAAAGAAAAAAGTAAAAATATTTATGCAAACAAAGGAATATACTCATTTTTTAGTAGAGGCTATAAATAAAGTTTTATTCATGTGTTCTGAAGAACAATTCATTTATCTTAAGTTCAGTGAAAATGATATTGAAAATAGAGAAGAAATTATTTTAGATGCCATAAATTCTTTAAGAAATAAAGACACCTATCATGTCGATGCTGAAAATAGTTTAATAGGCGGTGTTTTTGTCAAAAGTGGAGATGGCCGCTTAGAGTTGGACTATACTATTGATACAATTTTGGAAGAGAGTCATAAGGTGATCGGGGAAGTGCTTTCTCCATACCTGGAAGGGGTTAAGGTGAACTAAAATGCCAGGTTTGGGACATGTTATATATATTAATGGACCGGTAGTAAGGGCTGACCATCTGGAAGGGTTTCAAATACGGGAAATGGTAACAGTGGGTAATAAAAAGCTTATTGGTGAAATCATTTCTCTGGAAGGTGAGATAGGTACTATTCAGGTTTATGAAGAAACTGTTGGCCTGAAAATTGGGGAAGACGTCAATGGTACGGGAAAGCCTTTATCTGTAAAATTGGGACCGGGTATAATTGGGCATATTTTTGATGGCATTGAAAGACCTCTTTCCAAAATATATGATTTAGGAAACAAATTTATACCAGAAGGCATTGGGCTTATCACACTCGATACGGAGAAGTTGTGGGATATTAAGATTATAATAAAAGAGGGAGATATTTTAGAGCCGGGAAATGCTTTTGCAGAAATACAGGAGACCACCTTAATAATGCATAAGGCGATGATTCCTCCCGGTATACGTGGAAAAGCTGTAAAAATTGTACCAGATGGAGATTACACCATAGAGGATACCCTGCTTACTTTACTAGATGAAGAAGGTCAAATTCACGAGATAAAAATGGCTCAGGAATGGTCGATAAGAGAACCAAGACCTGTCAGGCAAAGACTATCTTTGGGCAAATTGTTAATCACCGGTCAGCGTATTATAGATACATTCTTTCCTTTAGCTAAAGGCGGTACTGTTGCTATTCCTGGAGGGTTTGGTACCGGAAAGACCATTACTCAGCATCAGCTGGCTAAATGGAGTGATGCTGATTTAATTGTCTATATCGGTTGTGGTGAGCGTGGTAATGAGATGACAGGAGTCCTGGAGGATTTTCCTAAACTAAGAGATCCAAAAACAAATAACCCTTTAATGGATCGTACCATACTTATTGCCAATACTTCCAATATGCCCGTAGCAGCACGTGAAGCCTCTATATACACTGGTATTACTATAGCAGAATACTTCAGGGATATGGGGTACAATGTAGCAGTAATGGCTGATTCAACCTCTCGCTGGGCTGAAGCGTTGAGAGAAATCTCGGGTAGATTAGAAGAAATGCCTGCAGAAGAGGGATATCCGGCCTACCTCTCTTCACGACTGTCAGCGTTTTATGAAAGAGCGGGATATTCTCAAAACCTCAATAATTCTGAAGGATCAGTCACCATTATCGGAGCAGTGTCTCCTGCTGGAGGTGATTTTTCAGAACCGGTTACTACCTCTACTAAAAGAATTGTTGGAGCTTTTCTTGGCTTAGACCGTGAATTGGCCTATGCCAGACATTTCCCTTCCATTAACTGGCTTTTATCTTATAGCAGCTATATTCCCATTCTGGGAGATTGGTTTAAGGAGAATATTTCCCCAGGAATGATGGAAATCAGAAATAAATTTATGGGAATTCTGATAGAAGAAAACAAACTCATGGATATCGTTAAACTGATCGGGGAAGATGTTTTGCCTGATGAACAGAGAATAATATTGGAAATTGCCAGGATAATAAAAATAGGATATTTACAACAGAATGCATTTCATCCACAAGATTTATATACGACTTTACCTAACCAATATAACATGCTAAAAGTAATTGACAATCTCTATGATAGGGCCTCCTCCTGTATTAAAAAAGGCATACCTCTTTCACAGGTAAAAAACGAAGAATTATTTTCTGAGGTCATTATGCTTAAATATAAAATTAGTGTAGAGAATGACGATTTATTCTCTGAATTGATAAAAAAAATTGATAAATATTACGATAACTTAGAAAATATGTATAAAGAAGGTTCTGTTGATGAAGATTAAATATCTCAAATTAGATAAAGCAGAAGGTCCCTTAATCATAATGCATAAAGTATTGAATGCATCATATGGAGAGATTGTAGAAATTGAAATACCCGGCAAAGAACACCGTACAGGACAGGTTGTTCAACTCGATCAAGATAAGGTGATTATTCAGGTATTTCAAGGTACATCAGGTATTTCTTTGAATGATGTGGCAGTAAGTTTTTCTGGAAGGCCAATGGAAATACCCGTATCACTGGAAGTGATGGGAAGGACTTTTAATGGCTTAGCCAAACCAATTGATGGTGCAGGAGAGGTATATTCAAAAAATAATTACAACATTAATGGTAGGCCAATGAACCCGATAGCCAGGATTTACCCAAGAAACTATATACAAACAGGGATATCTACCATAGATGGCCTTATGACTTTAATTAGAGGACAAAAATTACCAATCTTTTCGGGTGATGGCCTTCCCCATAATGAACTGGCTGCCCAGATTATTAAACAGGCTCGTATTTCAGAAGAAGAATCCAGTGATTTTGCTATTGTCTTTGCTGCTATCGGTATAAAATACGATGAAGCAGATTTTTTCTATAAAGTCTTTGATGAATCAGGAGTAATAGATAGAATAGCCATGTTTTTAAATCTGGCAGATGATCCAGTAATGGAAAGAATAATTACCCCAAGATGTGCCCTAACCGTTGCAGAATATCTTGCCTTTGAATGTGACAAACATGTGTTGGTGGTAATGACCGATATGACCAATTATTGTGAGGCATTAAGGGAAATATCTTCGGCAAGGGAGGAAGTTCCTTCTCGCAAAGGATATCCTGGATACCTCTATTCCGACCTGGCAAGCCTTTATGAACGAGCCGGTATGTTGAGTGGTTCTAAAGGAAGTATTACCCAGATTCAAATATTAACAATGCCTAATGACGATATTACTCATCCCGTACCAGACCTTACCGGTTATATAACCGAAGGTCAAATAGTATTGAACCGTTCTTTGCATCAGCTGGGGATAAATCCTCCAATAAACATACTACCATCTTTATCCCGTTTAATGAAAGATGGAATTGGGAAGGAGTATACCCGAGAAGACCATGCCGATATTGCCAATCAGGTTTTTTCATCTTATTCCAGAGTAAATGAGATAAGAGCATTAGCACAAATCATAGGAGAAGATGACCTTTCTTTTACAGATCAAAGTTATATGGAATTTGGACGTCAATTTGAAGAAAGATTAGCTAAACAACAGTTTGATGAATACCGTGACATTAATGAAACACTTGATCTAATGTGGGAACTCGTCAAAATATTGCCGAAGCAAGAAATAAATAGAATAGATCCTTCTATACTCCAAAAATACCTCGGGGAGTAACCTTTATGAAAATGAATATTGCTGCTACTAAAACTAATTTGATTGCAACCCAGACTGCTCTAGATTTTTCCAGAAGAGGATTTGAGTTATTAGATAAAAAGAGAAATGTTCTCATTAAAAATATGATGGATTATGTAGAAAGGGCAAAAGAAGCACAACAAAATATAAGAAATATATTTAGAGAAGCCTATAAAGCCCTTACTGCAGCTAATATAACATTGGGAATAAATGAGGTAACTGAAATAGCAAGATCAATTCCTCAGGCTACAGAATTTAATGTTCTTACACAGAGTGTTATGGGTGTAGAAATACCTCAAATAAAATATGAACAACATCAAATTGAACCAAGCTATAGTTTTTACCATACAAATATAGCTTTAGATATTGCTTTGCAAAAATTTCAAGAGGTAAAATACCTAATCTATGATCTAGCTGAAATTGAAGATTCAATATTCAAGCTGGCTGCTGAAATAAAGAGAACACAGAAAAGAGCCAATGCCTTAAAGAACATTCAAATCCCAAAGTTTGAAGCTATGGTAAAAAAAATTACTGAAGAATTGGAAGAAAAGGATAGAGAAGACTTCTTTCGCCTCAAAATGCTGAAAAGGAAAAAACATTGATACTAATCCTATATGTTACCTAACATATTCATCTGGTTTTATAATTAAAGTTTTTTGGTAAAATAGCCTGAAGAGAGGGTTAGAATTAGGCATAAAATAATATTTTTACATTTATAAATACAGATGTTCGGTAAGTTATGACCCATCTGTTGTTTTGTAATATTTGTAATAAAAGTATTAATATATATTGTAAGTACTGGTAAATAATTTGGATGTATTATAAAATGTGCCTGCGGGAAGAGGTAAAAAATGAAATATCAATTTCGCTGGAAAGCACTTTTTTATATATACTTGTTTATGATGGTATTTGCTGTTACTTTTCAAAGCATACCCCCGATACTCGGTCTGTTAGTTCAATCACTGAATATTTCCCACATACAGGCAGGTGCCCTAATGAGCCTTTTTGGCTTGCCGGGAATCTTTATTTCCATACCGGGCGGGATTATGGCAGATATTTATGGTCCCAAACGAACAGGTGTAGTGGCATTACTTCTTGCCCTTGCCGGCTCTTTATTGGTAGGTTTGGGGAATAGTTTTTCTTTGTTAGTCATAGGGCGGATTATATCTGGAATTGGTGGGTTAATTATTTCGATAGTTGCACCCCAAGCTCTGTCCTGCTGGTTTATAAGAGGAGATTTAGGGAAAGCTATGGGAATCTTTAATACTGCAATGCCCCTGGGCTCAATTCTAACCTTAAATATATTTGGTATCATGGCAGCTATCTACAACTGGCAAGTACCACTTTTGGTAGCCTCGTCTTTTTGTTTAATAATTTTAATTCTCTTTTATATGAAATATCCTGTTTTACCGGAAGAAGAACAGAAAAAAGAAAAACCAGAGTTTAAAGACAGTACCAGTATTTTTAAAAAAGCTGGGCGGAATATATGGCTGATAGGAATGATCTGGTTGATGTATAATGCTGCTTCGCTCACCTATCTTACTTTTGGTGCCGATTATTATCAATCGGTTGGTTATAGTATCGGTTATGCGGGATTTTTAACGAGCTTATTAATGATCGGTTCACTTCTATTCAGCCCTCTGGTGGGGGCTTTAACAGATAAATTTGGTAAAGAAGAATACTTTATTATAGTGGGGAGTGTAGCAATCACTTTTTTATTATTCCTTGTTCCCAGAACAAGTATCAACCCATTATTGTTAGGAGGAATGATAGGATTTTTTGCTGCACTTATACCGGCACCAATACTGGCAATGGTACCCAAACATATATCCCTTAGACAGATGGGATTGGGTTATGGTATATTATCTACCTGTCTCAATATTGGTATTCTTGTGGGACCACTGTTAATAGGCCTTTCTTATGACCGAACACAGAGTTATATTTCGGGGTTTAATATTATGGCTGCCTTTGCATTGTCTACAGGCATAATTACACTACTATTTCATTTCATAAGCAGAACAGGATGGCAAGAATAATATTGTTTGTTAAACACTTAATATTATTGTATTATATTTAGGCATTTTGTTCTTTAAATTGAGTTAAATATTATCTATAATAGTTATTGTAAAAAATACATCATTCTTTAGAATAACTTTAAATGACTAAAAATATAGGATATTATAATTTTATAAAGGAGATATAAATAAAATAAAAATGGGTTTAAGAGATATTAACAGGTTTTTAAAAATAGGTATTACTTTTTTTGTAATAGTATTCTTTTTAAGTGGTTGTATTTCAGGTATAGTAAAAGTTACCGGTGTATCCATTGTGGGAGGCAATCGAGTTTTAAAAGTTGGAGAAACTTTACAGCTATCAGCCAAGATAGAGCCAGCAGATGCGACAAATACAACTGTATTTTGGGAGTCAAGTGATGTTAGTAAGGTAACAATTGATGATAAAGGATTAATTAAAGCTATTGCTATGCCAGGAGCCGAAATTACTGTTATTACTAAAGATGGTGAATTTGAATCTAATATAGCAATTGCTGTCATAGAAACAGATTCAAATAACCCTGACAATCCATGTAATACTTGTGATCCATGTGACCCCTGCAATCCTTGTAACACATCTGATTCTTGCAACCAGTGCAATCCATGTGACCAATGTAATCCCTGCAACCAGTGCAATCCATGTGACTCCGATCCATGCAATCCTTGTAACACGAATAACCCATGCAATCCATGCAATACTTGTGAGCCGGAACCATGTGACCCATGTAATCCCAATGGAGATTGTTATAATCCATGTGAATGTCAATCTAACCCCTGCAATCCATGTAACCCTTGTAATTAATATAAAAAATAGTTTATTTTAAAAAGCCTGTCAATAAACTTATGAATATACTATTGACAGGCTTTTACTAATTTATTCAATAACAAAACAAAAAACAAATTTCTACATTAAACAATATATAAAAGACTGAACTATAACATTATTGTTACAGATGTGATGGGAAGTACATACCATTTCCTATCATACACTACCTCTTTCCCTCATAACCTGTATGACTATTTATGTTAAAGGATATATCTGTCTAAATGCTATTATTTCTTTTGTCTATATCATATAATAATAAAAGACAGAAATTGTTGTATCTGTGCAATTTTAAAGCTAATTACAAAAACAGCCCTTCTTGTTGCTAAATACTTAAACAATGGAACTTCTTATACTGGTATTTGTAAATAGAATAGCTGATAATTATTGATAATAAACAGGTAGGATGACGAGGTAAATTTTATGACTAAGAATATATACAAAAAGAGAAGAATAGCAATTCTTACGGGTGGAGGAGATTGCCCTGGTATCAATGCAGTCATCAGGGCTATTACTAAAAAGGCAATACTCAAATATAATATGGAAGTTATCGGTATTAATGATGGTTATGAAGGGTTAATACATAACCAATACAGGAATTTGAACTTTGACGATGTTTCTGGGATTCTCACTTTAGGTGGAACAATACTGGGAACATCCAACAAAGCTAACCCCTTTCATTATGCAGTAAAGCAAGGAAATCAAATTACTTATGAAGACCGCAGTAAAGATATCTTAAAAAATATTGAGGCACTAAAGATTGAATGTTTGGTCTGTATTGGTGGTGATGGAACACTCTGGATTTCCAATAACTTTTCCAAGTTAGGTGTGCCGATTGTTGGAGTGCCAAAAACTATTGATAATGATGTGCGGGGAACTGATATTACCTTTGGATTTAATACCGCAGTTTCAGTTGCCACAGAGGCAGTAGACCGTATCCATACCACTGCTGAATCACATCACCGTATTATGATGATCGAGGTAATGGGACGTAAAGCTGGCTGGATTGCACTTCATTCCGGTATAGCCGGTGGAGGAGATATAATACTAATTCCAGAAATACCTTATCAGATCGACAAAATTGTAGACTGTATTAATAACAGAATAACAAAAGGAAGATATTTTAGTATTATAGTGGTAGCAGAAGGAGCCAAACCCGT
>CAZLMD010000007.1:0-2652 GCA_964560535.1 uncultured Atribacterota bacterium | reverse complement strand
TTTAGAAGATTTCCCTTTAGAATTGGTTGCTACAGGTCCGCGCTTAATTCCAGCCGGGCATGGTCTGATAAAAGCTGCCAGAGAGATAGGGGTATGTTTTGGAGGTTAAATTAAAAATATTTTTCTAAATTCTTGACAAAACCACAATTCTACTATAGTATTTAATTACTACTAAAAGAGTAGTATTAGTAGTAATTAAGGAGTGTATGTTTAATGAGGCTGTCTACCCGTTCTCGATACGGAACCAGGTTAATGCTGAGGCTGGCTAAAAATTATGATAAAGGACCTATCTTTTTAAAAGATATTGCTCAAAATGAAGAAATTTCAGAAAAATACTTAAGTCAACTGGTGATTCCATTAAAGGCAAGTGGGTTGATATTTGCATTAAGGGGGGCACAGGGAGGTTATCAATTAAGAAAACACCCTTCTAAAATAACCATTAAAGATATAGTGCAAGTATTAGAAGGGCATTTAAGTCCGGTTGAATGTGTTAAAAACCACTCTGTCTGTTCAAGGGTTAAAGATTGTTCTGCCAGGGATATCTGGGAGACTCTTTATAAAAAAATTTCTGAAACATTAGATTCAATAACTTTAAATGACTTATTAGAATCCGAAGAGTTGAAAGAAGAACTAGTGGAAACTAAAATTATTTATGAAAAATAGTATTATAGATATTATAGATATTAAATTTTAAATAATCTTGAGGAGAATAGTAAATATGGTTCTGCGGAAAGTGTACATGGACAATAACGCGACTACTCCTTTACATCCGATGGTAAAAGAAGAAATCATCAAAGCTATGGATGTCTTTGGAAATCCATCCAGTATGCATCAATTTGGAAGAGCAGCCAATGTGATGGTAAGAGAAGCTAGAGAAGCAGTAGCTTCATTTATTGGTTGTAGTTCAGAAGAAATTATTTTTACCGGTTCAGGGTCTGAAGCAAATAATACGGTCTTATCCATACTGGCCTGTCCTGGAAGGCAATGCAGTTTTTTTGATGGTGGTAGATATGATAAGGTCATTACTTCAGTTATTGAGCATCCCTGCGTAATGGAGACTGTAAGATGTCTTTCAGACAGGGCCATAGATGTAAAATACATAAATGTTGACAGGTATGGAAAAGTTAAAATAGAAGAGTTGGAAGAAGAGTTAAAACGGGGACCGGCATTGGTGTCTATCATGACTGCCAATAATGAGATAGGGACCATACAGGATATTAAAAAGATTACCAGAATCACTCATCAATATGGAGGGTTAATTCATACAGATGCTGTTCAGGCGGTGGGCAAGATTCCTATTAATGTAAGAGATTTAGAAGTAGATTTTCTAACACTTTCTGCCCATAAAATGTATGGACCAAAGGGGATAGGTGCTTTATATATTCACAAAAATACACCATTTTGCCCTTTAATTAGAGGGGGACATCAGGAAAGTGGCCGTCGTGCCGGAACCGAAAATACTCTGGGTATTGTAGGTTTTGGTAAAGCAGTAAAGATGCGCAAAGAAGAGATGGCTGCTGAACATGAAAAATTGTTATTTCTTAAAGAGAAGCTAAAAGAAGAATTAAAAAGCAAAATTGACCACATTTATTTTAATGGACATTCAGAGGATAGTCTGGCTAACACTTTGAATATTTCTTTTCCCGGGGCAGAGGGTGAAGCAATTTTACTCTATCTTGATTTATCAGGAATAGCGGTTTCTACCGGTTCAGCTTGTGCTTCAGGTTCATTGGATCCCTCACATGTGTTACTGGCAACCGGTATGCCGATAGAATATGCACATGGTTCAATAAGGATAAGCATGGGTAGAGATACTAACGAAGAAGATATTGATTATATGGTTGAAGTAATGCCGGGAATCATAAAGAAAATAAGAAGTATGTCCACAGTTAATGTTGGAAAGGAAATAAAAAATGAGTAATAAAACAGAATGGGCCTATTCTGAAAAATTAAAAGAGCATTTTATAAATCCACGAAATATTCTTGAAGATGAAGATTCTTATCAGGATGATGGCAAGGGCATTGTGGGGAATATGAAATGCGGAGACCAGATGCTAATTGTAATTAAGGTAGACAAGGAAAAGGGGATTATTACTGATTGTAAATGGAAAACTTATGGCTGTGCCAGCGCTATTGCCAGCACATCTATTTTATCTGAGATGGTTATTGGAATGACTCTAGAAGATGCCTACAATCTTTCGCCAAAGGATATTGCAAAAGAGCTGGGAGGTTTACCAGAACATAAGGTGCACTGTTCAGTATTGGGAGACAAGGCTTTAAGGGCAGCCATTAATGATTATTATAAACGAAATGGCATGGAAGACAAGATTAAAAAAGTTGAGGCAAAAATAGTATGCCATTGTATGAATGTCTCCGATGAAGAGATAGAAGATGCGGTGTTAGATGGGGCTAGAACTTATCTGGAAATACAGGAGAGGACTAAAGCAGGAACAGTTTGCGGACAATGTAAAGAAGACATTTTAAAACTCATGAATGAGTATAAGAGAGAGCATTTTGGGGAGTAAAAAAATATAGGAGGTGAAGAAAATGGTAGTTGATCCGGTTTGTGGCATGGAAGTTGATGAAAAGACCTGCAAGTATAAGAGTGAATACAAGGGCAAAACATATTATTTTTGTGCACCGGGGTGTGTG
>CAZLMD010000006.1:36991-40580 GCA_964560535.1 uncultured Atribacterota bacterium | reverse complement strand
AAGCAATGGATCAGGGAATGAAAGAAATAGATGTTTATGTAAAAGGTCCTGGTTCTGGCAGGGAAACCGCCATTCGCTCCCTCCAGGCTATTGGATTCAAAATAAATTCCATTAGAGATGTTACTCCAATTCCGCACAATGGTTGTAGACCTCCAAAACAAAGGAGAGTTTAAAATAATCTTTACACCCTGTGCAAAATACTAAAAATACTATTAAATAATTGTCTAATTATCAAATTACAAATATACTATATAATTTTTGATAATTAGAACTTTGTTAATAAATCTAAATTAATGTAAAACCGCTAAGTAATCTAAGGAGGTACCTATGGCGAGATATACAGGCCCTGTATGTCGGTTATGTAGAAGACAGGGATCAAAAATATTTTTAAAGGGAGACCGTTGCTATACTGATAAATGTGCATTAGAAAGAAGGCCTTCTGTTCCCGGGAAATCGGCTCAATCAAGAAGAACAAAAAAATTGACTAATTACGGTATTCAGCTAAGAGAAAAACAAAAGATGAGAAATATGTATGGACTCATGGAGAAACAGTTTAGTAATTTATTTAAAAAAGCTGAACAAAAACATGGTGTAACAGGCGATAATTTTATTCAATATTTAGAAAGAAGATTGGATAATGCCGTTTTTCGTTTAGGTTTTGCTAATTCTCGAGCTAAAGCCAGGCAGATAGTTAAACATTCCCATATTTTGGTAAATGGCAAAAGGGTTAATATTCCCTCTTATATGGTAAAAATAGATGATGTAATTGAGGTAAAACAAAAGAGCCGTGAGATCACTGATTTTAAAGACTTACAACAAATGGAGGGAGATAAAAGTACTCCTTCATGGTTGGAGGTCGATTTCGCTAATCTCAGAGGCACTGTCATTAATTTACCAACCAAAACAGACCTAGATATACCAATTGACGAAAAATTGGTTGTTGAATACTATTCTAGATAGCAAATCCGGATAGGGCGCTAATTAATATGGAAGGAGAGGCTGTTAATTGATAGACATAAATGACATTAAAATAAAAGTTGAAAACTTAACTGATAGTTATGGAAAGTTCCTTATCGAGCCTTTGGATAGAGGGTATGGAACTACATTAGGTAATTCCTTAAGGAGAGTTTTATTATCTTCTCTTCCTGGCGCTAGTGCAACAGCAATTAGATTTGAAGGTGTCGTACATGAATTTTCTACTCTACCAGGTGTAAAAGAAGATGTTAATGAAATCATATTAAATATAAAAGAAATTGTTTTTAAAATGTATGGAAGTAAACTCGAAACTCTCCGTTTAAAAGCTAGTGGGAACAAAATCGTCACTGCGGGAGATATAACACCTAATATAAATGTAGAGATATTGAACCCTGAGCATAAGATAGCAACTTTAAGTTCAGATGGTAAATTAGAAATGGAAATAATAGTTGAGGAAGGCACTGGATATGTTACTGCACCAGAAAATAAAAAAAAGGAACAGGCTATTAATTATATAAACATTGATTCCTTATTTTCTCCAGTAATAAAAGTTGCTTTTAACGTTGATAAAGCTAGTTCGGCTCAATTTGTTAATTGTGAAAAATTGATTTTAGATATTTATACCAATAAGAGTATTTTGCCAGATGAGGCATTGAGCAAGTCTGCAAATATATTGATTAAATACTTAAAAGTTATTAACAAATTTTCTCCTGATAATGTTGATGTAGAAGTAGAAAGTGTTTCTGAAGAGGAGAATGAAGGAATTGAAGAAAGAAAATTATTCGAAAAAACAATCGAAGAGCTAGATCTATCCGTAAGATCTTATAATTGTTTAAAAAAATCAAACATCAATACTTTTGGTGAAATTATTAATAAAACTGAAGAAGAAATAATGGCAATTAAGAACTTGGGAAAAAAATCTTTAGATGAAATAAAAGAAAAAGTTAAAGAATTTGGATATAGTTTAAAGGGTTTAGATTAAAGGAGATGGTTTAATGAGACATAGAGTATTGAAAAGAAAATTAAATATGGATTCTAGTCATCGAAAGGCACTATTATCGAATTTAGCCATTTCTATGATTAATAATCGTAAAATAAATACAACTCTCCCTAAAGCAAAAGAATTACAAAGATACTTAGAAAAAATTGTTACTATTGCAAAAGTAGATGATTTACATGCCAAAAGAGAAGTATTCAAAATTATAAACAATAAACAGGCTTTAAAATTACTTTTTGAAGAAATTGCTCCTCAGTACAAAGAAAGAAATGGTGGCTATACAAGAATCGTAAAAACTGGTTTTAGAAAAGGAGACTCCTCTCCTATGGCCATTATTGAATTTGTAAAGTAAAAAAATATATCGATAAATAAGTTTTAAGGTTAAAATGTTGGGTTATTATAAAAATCTCTGGCACTTTAACCTTTTTAATTTTTAGAAATTGTTTTATATAGAAAAGAGAATTGATCATTGATAGAGTTAAAGAATGTTTACCATTTTTATAACAATGAGCAGAATAATAGCATAGCCTCACTTTCTGGGATTGACATGGAAATTAAAAAAGGTGATTTTATTGCAATAATAGGTTCGAATGGTTCGGGAAAATCAACTTTAGCCAAATTAATGAATGGTCTGTTGTTGCCCAGTAATGGTGATGTTTTCGTTGAAAATATAAATACAAAAAATTTAGAAACAATATGGAATATTAGAAAAAAAGTGGGAATGGTATTTCAAAATCCTGATAATCAATTAATTGCGACTACTGTGGAGGATGATATAGCTTTCGGATTGGAGAATATTGGTGTTGAAGAAGAAGAGATGAAAAAAAGGGTTGACTGGGCCCTAAATATTGTGGGGCTAAGTGCATTTAGAAATACTGAACCACATTTATTATCTGGAGGACAAAAGCAAAGGGTAGTTATAGCGGGTGCTTTAGCAATGCATACTTCATATTTAGTTTTGGATGAGCCCACCTCTATGTTGGATCCTAATGGTAGAAAAAGGATATTAGAGATAATTAAAAAATTAAATAAAGAAGAAAAAATAACCATAATATATATTACTCAGTTTATGTCAGAGGCCGCTCAATTTGAAAAGATATTTGTGTTAAATAAAGGAAAGATAGTGCTCTCTGATTCACCAAAGAATGTTTTCAGCCAAATAGATTTGTTGACTAATTTTAGTTTAGAAGCCCCTCAAATTACTAGGTTAGCTAGAAAATTATCCGAAAGTGGTTTAAATATACCAATTGATATTTTAGATGAGGATGAGATGGTAAAATATTTATGTCCATATTTTTAAAAAATGTTTCATTCACATACAATTTTAAAATGCCTTTTGAAGCTGAAGCTCTAAAATCAATTAACTTAAAAATTAACAAGGGTGAGTTTGTTGGGATTATAGGACACACCGGGTGTGGTAAAACTACCCTGTTGCAACTTTTGAATGGTTTATTAGAACCAACAGAAGGCCAAGTATTTTTTGAAAATATTGATATAAATAAGAATAAACAAAAACTAAGAGAGGTTAGAAAAAGAGTAGGCTTATCCTTTCAGTATCCTGAGAATCAATTTTTTGAAGAAACTGTCTTCAAAGAGATATCGTTCGGTTTAAAAAAT